>NZ_CAWPNJ010000057.1:0-53175 GCF_963889195.1 Calothrix sp. FACHB-168 | reverse complement strand
TTTTTTGGGGCGCTTCCCCTACCCGTTTATGGTGTATTTTTTTAGTTCAGTAAATCTGTTGCTGTTATTTTCTGTTTGCTTCCATTTAGTCTAAACTCCAGTTATTCGGCAAAAAAATAACCTGTATTGTTTGAGGCAATACATGGTTATTCTGGGTTATTATTCTGTCAATTACTGAGAATAAGTCGGAGTTATTTAATCGTCCTCATCTTCTTCATCTAATTCGTCATCTTCATCTAAATCTTCGTCAAGTTCATCTTCAATATCCTCCTCATCTTCATCCAGGTCTTCGTCTAGTTCGTCATCTAAATCGTCAAGTTCTTCCTCTTCTTGTTCTTGGAAAGAATTACGACGTTCCAAAGATGCGCGGTTGAATTCAACTAAATCTGCTATTGCTTGCTCTGGGTCAGTGCTGATAGTGTCGTACAGCATACTCATGAAAATTGCCACTACTTCTGGTGCATATTTGAGTGCATCTGGTTGTCCAAACAATTTAGTAAATAATTTGGTATTCCATTTTTGCCAATCAAACTTTTTGTTACCACCTTTCTTTTTCACCTGAGCAGCAATATCAAGTCCGAGTTTTTCACGCGCTGCATGACCGATTTTAGTTGAAACACGCGAATCCCGTAGCTGCAACTTAACGCCATATTCTTTGAAGATTAGGTTCCGCAATTCCTTCAACAATGCTAATGCCTCTTCTTGTGGTGAAGCATTCGCTACCTTTGATTTAGTTGTTGCAGATGCGCCATTAGTTTTGGCAGATGTTTTAGTATTAGCTCCGTTGCGATTGTTGTTATTGGTTCTAGCTCTAGCGATAGCCATTTTACAGCTTCCTTTAATGAAGTTAATTTTTCACCTCCTTGCCGCAATCGCGGCTTTTACATCCATTCCCCTTCAATTTCAAACCTATTTTTTTAGATGAACCGGAATTTTGGCGGAGTAGTTTCTGAAATTAACGCTGTGCTGGAGCCGATCGCTCTTTTTCACACAAGAAATATAGCCAACCCGTTAGTAATAATTATCCGTGTGGCTAAAGCATCAGTAATAAATTTGCTCTAAAAGGGGAAAGTAAGTTGTTGAAGTCAGATTTATGAAGTTGACAGACTGGCCTGCTCTAGCTAACCAAAATACTCCAATTGTGGCTGTGGAGTATCATACGCCTGACAGAATGCAAATACTACAGCAGTTTTACCATTGGGGTGAAGAACGTTCTTTGTCAGTCTTTGTCTGGAATCCTGGTTACTGTGGACTACAGCAATTAATTCAGCATCAAAGTCAGTACATCTTACAGTCAACTGACAGGGGTAAAGACGGGGACATTATTCAGTATCTTCTGGAGGAATATCAACCAGGCATTTATTTACTGGAGGGAGTTCTAAATGAGGGTGATGGTAGCAAAATAAGTCAAAAATTTAGCTATCAATTACTAAATGCCTGTCATCAAGCTCTCTGGAGTCAGCAACGTCATTACTGGGTGTTATTGGAAACTTACGTTCAACTACCTCTAGAATTACAGCCTTTTATTCCTGTGCTATCAAATCCACTTCCAGATCAACAGCAGGTACAGATGGTTGTAGAGCAGTTTTGTGATGCCTGGGTTGGAAGTAGCCATCCCCAGCTTCAGCAGTTTGCAGAGTGCGATCGGCTGCGCCGTGCCGTAGGCGATCGCAATTCTTGGTTAAAGACAACAGAAAAAACATCAGCGCTGCAATTGCTCTTTCGTGCCTGTCAGGGTTTACCCATAGGCGAGATAAATATGCTACTACAGCAATGTTTAGGTTTTACAGAGCAGCTTGAGGAAATCGCCCAATTAGTGCTAGAGCATAAAGTTAGCAAACTGCGGGGTCGGGGTTTAGAGTACATTGCTCAACCGGATGTACCTTCAGCCGGGGGATTAGATTTACTGGAGAAAAGGTTGGAAACTATTACCTGTCTACTTCAACCTCAAGCAAAGCAATATGGATTGAAGTTTCCCACTGGGATGCTCTTATGGGGCCCACCAGGTACTGGTAAAAGTCTTTCTGCCAAGTTAGCAGCTAAGAAAATGGGATTGCCACTGTTAGCAGCTAATTGGGGTGTACTACTGGGCGATCCTCATCCCGACAGAGCATTAAAGGAGTTTATTGCTTTGGTGACTTCCCTTTCTCCCTGCGTACTTTATTGGGATGACTTTGATAAAGGCTTTGCTGGCTGGGACTCCAATGCAGATGGAGGTGTAGCACGGCGGCTATCTGCGGCTTTGTTGACTTGGATGCAAGAGCATCAAGAGCCAGTTTATACCATTGCTACTGTCAATCGCTTGTCAATGCTACCTGCGGAGTTAGTTCGCCGTTTTGATGATATCTTTTTTGTGGACTTACCCCATGAAGGGGCAAGATATGAAGTTTTCAATCTACATCTAGCTAAGTATTTTCCAGCATTTCGAGATAATAACTCACCTTGGAGTGATGATCAATGGCGTAGACTTTTGGCTGAATATCGCATTTGCAGTCCAGCAGAAATTGGTAATGCAGTCCGTCGTTGTGCTGAAGAGGCTTTTTATCAAGGTAGACCAGGGGAAATTAAGTTTGAGGATTTGCTGAAACAGCGACAAGAATTCACACCAGCTATGGAGCGAGAGTCAGAACAGATACAGGCAATTCGCAATCAGGCTATTTATGCTAAACCTGTGGCTAGTCTGGATGTTTCTCGATTTGCTTATCAGCATCGGGAGTTATTTGGGTGAGTCGAATGTAATTTTTGAAATTCAGCTTGTGTCGGATTTTAAAATACCGATGGTAGAAGTATGGTTGGGATTATTGCTGGGTGGGTTTACATTAGAACAACGTGGTAATTTTTATCACAACCAAAATATCTGGGTGAAAAGCTCTCTAACTTCGACTGGTGACATCCTTGGGCGCTGACTCTGAGACTACAGCACCGGCTGACCAACCTCACGGGAGCCCTATATTTCCCTTACAAATCAAAATCAAGGCTGAAGGTTTGGTCATCAGAATCCTCTGGTTTAGAGTCTGTAGATAGCTCTTTAGTCGGCTGAATAAGTTGGTTTGACTCAGTATTAATCGGGGTGAAAGCTACTTGTTGAGTAGGGAATGTACCCTTTCTGAAAGCAAAATAACAATCAATGATAAAGTAAAGCGTCTCCAGGTAACTTTTACCTAATTGCTGTGATTCTGCAAATATCCGCTCACGATAGCTATCTTTGATCCGAACTTTTTCCGGTGTCAAGTCTTGTTTGTCTGTCATTGTTATAGCTTCCCAGATGTGTTTGGTGAATTCTTGCTCATAATGGTTTTTGCCATTTCTAGAAGCCCAAAGACATTAGCTTCCACTGGATTATCCAGAATTTTGAAACCGTTCTTTTCTAAGAGCTTCTTAAATCCAGGTAAGAGGCAACCTCCACCTATAGCCCAGATTTCATCCCCTTGGTGCTTGGCATCAAGTGTCAGATTCACCACTTTCTTCAAGTATTTTTCATACCAATCTTTCAAGCAAGCGCTGTAGACATCTTTGATATCTATGTCACGGCTGTACTTGGTATGTCCCATTTCCAGACAAAATCGGATTTTGGAGGCATCCCCGATTTTTCCCCCATTTAGATGTTTCATTTTTTGAGAGATATCATCGATGAGAACTTCTACACCGATGGGATAGGCAGTGTGAACTTCTCGTTTCCCCTGGTTGTAACGAGAATACAGAGTCGTTCCATTGCCAAAGTCCAAAATTGTTAATTTTTTCGGCAGTTGATGGCCAAATAATGCACCCATTCCCTCTAGCACAACTTTCAGCACTTCTACTTTCACCTCTGATTGTTTGCCAGCAAGTATCGGCTGATATTCTCCATTTAGTACTTTTTGCAGTTCGTCAGCCAGACCAACATCATGTAAGCTGACAACTAATTTTAAGTGCCAAGCCTTACGGTGTGGCAGATGTGCCAATGCACCAAATAAAGTCAACAACGCATTATTGACTTTATTTTCATTGTTGTCTGTATTCCGGTCAAAATGATAACCTGTGCGGAAGGCTGATTCTCCAACAGTGTAAGCAGTACCATTAAAAACTACTCGTCCGGGTACATCTTCCATCTCGGCATTGGTTATATAGCTGGGGACACGAACTACTTCAAAGCCATCGACTAAAAGTTTTAGGCTTCCATAACCGTTATCAAAGCCAGCAGGAAAAATTTTTTGTAAGGTATGAATGTTCGACATTGGAGGAAAGGTAATACGGTTCAATTTGTAAAAGTTAGCAGTTGACGAGATATGGGGCAGCAGAGGAGAGAAGAATAAAATGACTACCTCTTTTTTCTCCAGCCTCAAGAGCTTATCATACCCCCTTGGGGGCTAAGTGGGGTATAAAGTGTCAGTCAGTCAAGTGTACCCCATAAAACACCCATATATACCCTATATAGGTGTCAAATACTCATCGAAGTCCTGAATCGTTTTTGGGGTACATATAACCCCTATATAGCCCCCAGCATCATTTTTGAAGTTTTATTTTATTCATAAAATAAAACTGGTTTACTAGATTGCGTCGTTATATAATTTAGCCATTTATGAATGACTAAATTCTGTCTTGATTAAAATCAGCAGCAACTAAATAGGACAAAAACCTATCTTTACAGAACAGCCATCTTCCTTCCCAAAGAGCAAGACTTTTTGAGAGCTAAAGTAATGGCTAAATAGCGTTAAGTACAATTTAGTCATTTACAAATGACTAAATTATATAATGACTAAACAACTTAAAAACAACATTATGCATTATGATATTGACTAACTTACACCATGCTGCTGGTAGTCAGTAAAATGTTAATTCTTACTTGTGCATCCTTGTCCGGTGGCCAGGGAAAAACAACTGTTGCAATCTTGTTGGGTAGAATGCTTGCTCAAACAGGACAGCGTGTACTGATGATTGATGCCGATCCCCAAGCGAACCTAACTTTTTACCTGGGGCACGAAGTTCAGCAGAATCAACCCACACTTTTAGAAGTTCTCAAAAAACAGATAAATACTGAAGACGGTATTTACGAAATCGGAGAAAACCTATGGTTAATTCCTGCTGATGATGGATTAGATAATGCTCAGGAATTTTTGTCCGGGAGCGGTATGGGAGCTATTGTTCTGAGCAAACGCTTAAAAGAGATATCAGATTTATTCCAATACTGCATTGTCGATGCGCCACCTCAGCGATCGCAAATCTGCCTTACATCGTTGGGGGCAGCTGACCATATCATCATTCCTGTAGAAGCATCATCCAAAGGTGTAAATTCTCTCATCCGAACTCTAAGTTTAGTTGAGGAACTTCAAGAAATTGATGCTTTTTCAGGGATAGTGCTTGGCATCTTGCCATTCAGAGATAAATGGGTAGGTAATAACCAAGTCGCACAAAGTAAGGCGAGTATCAGTGCAATGCGAACAATTGCCGAAGAAATAGTCGTTTTACCTTCAATTTTAGAATCTGAACAATTTAAAAAGGCCATAGATAAAGGTGTAAGTTTGTCCTCTCTAGGCTTTGAACAACTCGAAACTCCTTTCCAAGAAATTATCGAGAGGTTACAAAAGAATGTCTGATGTTTTTGAGCGCCTTAAGAAAAAGACACGTCCAAGTGTTCCAGCACGGGATACAACACTTGTAAAAGTACAACATGATAACTTACTAAATGACCAAATTACTGAATTTAGTCATTTATCTGAGAAACCAAAACCGGATTTAGATAGTGAGGAAGTAATAAACGATAAGGTAAGCACTTCTAATCAAGAACAGCAGTTAGAGTTACCCCAGATCATCAGGCGAACAATCAGGTTAGAACAGGATATTGATACCAAGCTAGATACGTTTTGCAATGTAAATAAAATTACTAGAGATACTTTCCTAGAAGGTGCATTTATCGTCTGCTCAGAAAATGAGGAATTATTGCAAGAGGTACTAAACCAAGCTAGAAAACGTTATCAACAGCGTAAACAAGCTGGTGAACAACGCAAATTTCAGACATTGGCTAAGAAAATTAACGTTAACGATTAAGTTAACCCTAATCCATCCGTGATAGGCTACGGGTATTAGCGTTTGCCTAAAGATGCCAGAAGACACTTCAAACTGAGCGCTCCTCATCAGAAAACTGAACAGTCTAGGGTATTGGCTGCCTCTTGTAACAGTTCCACAGTTGTTGCCAAAAGCGTTCGTACACGAGTTAACTGATTTCGGCGCTCAATCCCCAGCCGTGCTTCAGTGTTTCGCGGATCGTCATCATGGCTTAAATGAACAACTTTCACTTTCTGCTGTTTTTCGGATGGTTCAAATATTGGCTCAGTCGCAGTGAGTTTGTTGTATCCATAAACTCCACTTGGGCGCTTCACATTATAATGATGTACTTCACAGCCACCAGGAGCAATGTAGCATCCTTCTAGATTATTTAAGTTATGATGCAATCGTTCA
Source organism: Calothrix sp. FACHB-168 (assembly GCF_963889195.1). Taxonomy (NCBI): domain Bacteria; kingdom Bacillati; phylum Cyanobacteriota; class Cyanophyceae; order Nostocales; family Calotrichaceae; genus Calothrix; species Calothrix sp. FACHB-168. Next base: position 46,740 of record NZ_CAWPNJ010000057.1, on the reverse strand, counting down.
ACACAGGCGGCGATCGCTTCCATTTGTGCAGCAACGCCCAGCGATTGTACACTTTGAGGACAACCTCTCGACATCAGCATCATCACTGCCGCTTCGCGGCGCGTGGTTCTAAAGATTTCCTCTCTGCGTTCCCACTCCTGTTGCCGTTGTTGAGAGGCAATCTCCCGCACGCGAATTAGTTCGATTTCCTCGTCTGGAGTCAACTTAATAGCTGCTCCACAAGTTGGATAATTGAAGCATTCTCCAGGGTCAATACCCGGTTGCAACATCATTGAGGCACAGTCAAAGCCAAGTCCACATATCTTACGTGGCATAATTTCAAATTAGTTCTAGCTTAATAAATTTATTTTAATAGCTAGAACCGGAGGCTGTGGGAGGGCATTAATATTAATCGTAGTTTATGTCGGATAAAAGATAAGGGTATCTTATTTTGTCTTCACACCGCGATCGTGTATACTGAATTTTTAAATTCAGAGCCACCGAGTGCGATCGCATAATTATTGTGAATAACCCTGAACTAAATAATTTACCTCCGATTAAACTCATTCCTCTGAACGCTGAAACAGCATTGCTGACTGGGCGCACGGCTAGTACAAGACCACCAACCGATATTCGGTGGGTAAAAGTTCTGGAATTTTTACGCAGCAACAATCTCGCACCCAACAGCCGCAAACTCTACGAACGCGAACTCAAAAGGTTTTTGGCTTGGAGTGAGCTGCACTATCATGAACTGCGTCCACGTCACCTTGCGCTATATAAAGAATATCTCCATGATGAAATACGGACTGATGCAGGTAAACCGCTTTCAAAAAGCAGCATCAATGCGGGAATTGCGGCACTCAAAAGCTTTTTCAAATGGATGTGTTACACGTATCCTGAGATTATTGCTACTAATCCTACACTGGGGATAAAACTGGAAAAAGTGCCACTACCACCAGCCCAGAGTTTAACCCCAGAACAGATGGAACGGGTTTGGTCAGCGTTGGAATTGCTGGGAGAAACAAAGCAACGGGATACAGCACTAGTTCACATTCTCAGTCATGGACTCCGGGCTGGGGAAGTTGTACAGCTAAATGTTGGATCATTTGATGGCAAGCTGCTATTTTTACCAGACACCAAAACCAATGAACCGCGCCTAGTGCCACTGCGAAAAGAGAGCCGGGAGGTTTTAGCAGAGTATTTGCTTACGCGCTCACAGCAAGGAGAGGTGTTGTCCAGCCTTAGCCCACTGATGATTTCACACCATGCTTCATACAAAGGTGAACGCTTAAGTTATCACGGCATTTACTTCGCTGTGGAAAAAATTGGTGAAATAGCTCACATTGAGGATTTACATCCTCACTCCTTTCGTCACACCTACGCTACTGACTTATTGCTATTGGGAGTTGACCCCAGCCATGCACGAAAATTAACAGGGCATCAAAGCGAGAAAGCGTTTCGGCGGTACACGCTTCGCAGTGAACAAGAAGCGGCGATCGCTGCCTACTATCGTGCCATTGGCGAAGAAGTGGAGTAAGGTATGCCCAAGCCACTTGATCCCAAATGTCAGCTATGCTCCAAATTACCAGCTTCTCAAGCTAAACTACTGCATGGGCCACAAGGGGACGGGTGTTGGAATCCAAAAGTCTGCCACAATCGCCGTTCGTTTTACCGCCACCGCTCGCAGAAGAATTCAGCAGAAATTGATGCGATGGGCTACGCCCGACCGGAGGTCATCGCAGTCGAACCACCAGCAACATATTTTGCAGTGCTGTATTTGTATAAAGAACCGGGGGATAAGCCGTTGCACGCCTTGGGTGCAGAACTCTGGCTTGGGCAAAAGCCTATTTGTCGCCTAGAACCAATTCACTGTTTTGGGCTAACTGTCCTTTGAATCATAATGTGAGAAAAATTTTGATCCATAAATTAGAAAAGAGTTAACGAAAATTCAGGCTTTCGCGCCAATCACAAAATTAAACTTTGCATTCATACATGAGAGAGAGTTGAAATTCTGAATCATAATTAGAGAATGAGTTGAAAAAACACATTTGGACAAAACTTGTACAAAAAATCTCTAAAAAAATTGCCCAATTATAAACTTTCAATTCAAAATATGGTTCAAATGCCCATGTTATGGTTCAAAACTTCTGTTTTAGTAGATATCTGAGTAAAAATAAAATATTTCATTGTCCAAGCGATCGCTCTGTTGTTGGGCGATCGCCTACTCAAATCGTGGCTGAATAATAATGATAATCAAACCGAAAGGAGGGATACGAGCGGCGCTCGTATCCCTCCTTTCATCTTCTAAACGATAATCATTATTAGTAAAAAAACTCGAATGTTAAAAGTGAAGGATAAACTGAGGTACTCATTTTTGAAGCATATCATGAGTTAAAATCTCATTTTTTGTTTCAAATCACACTAACGGCTGGCAAGATCCGTGCCTATACAGATCAGGTATTGCAAGCATTTGCATTTCAATATGGTGTCTCACTGTATCAATATAAGGATATGTTTGAGATTACCTCAAGCTACTGCCCAGTGCGACCCTGCCCATTAAATCCTGAATCTTTTCGATGACCACATACCGCCAATTAACAATCTGGGATGTGCTGGATGAGATGTCAGAAGCTCCACCAACATCAACACTAGCACCGGTGTGGGAATGTTTAGATGTCGAGCTAGAAAATTTACCCTTGGAGGCACAGTTATCAACCGCAGCGTTTGCCTTCAGTCAAATTGCGGATATTCTTAAGTCTCGTGCCGAAGTGCTGTTGCAAGATACCCGCTCTCTTCATAGCCCAAAGGGGCCAATTGTTAGTACCGATATATTTGCTGGGTTAGTACGGACAACAATGCACTTAGATTTAGATGATTTGATTGAACCGGAAATACCACAAACGTTTAAACCGCATAGGCCACACCAATTTTCACATCCTACTGAAGAAGGTGATTCTGTAATAGCACCTGTTGAGAAAGCGAATGTTTTGGCAATGCTCGATGAGGTGACGAGTTTAGAAGATGTTTACAAGTTGGCAGGTGATGAAGATGTGCAAGAATGGCAAGGCGCGATCGCCAAATATCTTCTACATGTAAAAGACGAAATTTCCTTAAATAAACTACAAAGTGCATTGAAAATATCTATAGTTGAGGTATGGCTGGGACTGTTGCTAGGTAATTTTACATTAGAGCAACGTGGAGATTTTTATAACAGCCAGGATATTTGGATAATTACAAACGCTGATAAACTTGTTATAAAATAGGCTTATAGCTAGGATAAAGTGGATGAAAATAGTCTATAAATTAATTTTTGGCTATTAAGTAGTAGAAATTTTTGTATGAACAATTCAATTATTTGCTGACAAAATTAAATTGAGAAGATTTAGAGAGCGAGAGTTAAGAAAGTAATTTGCTTTAAACAAACTACGACGAATTTGTGCCAAATCGTAACTTTTAAAAATTACCCAAGGAAAATCAGGGTAGCCATTACCAATAGGAAGAAAATCATTAGTAGGGTATAAAGCTTTAATATAACGCTCTAGTAAAATACGAAAATCAAAACTCATAGGAGAATTTGCATCTCCTATGAATGAGGATTGAAGAATTTCATCCTTTAACAAAAAATGTAGGGGAATAGCTAAGTACTGATCGCTAAAATTACTAGAATCGCTTATTTGCTGAGTGTTACCCTCATTTTGGAGCAGGTGTTCTATAAAATCAATGGCAAACAAAATTTCATTTTTGATATTTTCTGAGTAATCACCTTGACTGATATTTTTTAGTGCATTCCTAAAGTTTGTTGTTATATAAGAGCGAATTTGAGAATAAGGATCTATACTATAACGTGATGTTACAGTATGATTATTCATTGGGATAATCAATAATGAACCGTCCATGTAAACCTGCGGACTAATTTCTATTTCTAACAATTCAGCCATACAGGAACATTGGTCAAAGAAAAAATCCACTCCTAGCTCCAATAAGGACAGCAAGCTAATTTTTTTTCTAGCTGGTTGCTGGACAACAGAAGAATTGGATATGCGAGGAGATTGAATTAGAAATTCGGATGACTTAAATAAAGTAAACAGATTTTCACAAACAAGTTTAATATCCTGATCATCTGGATGTAACCGCTGGTGACTTCGTAGTAACTGCATCAAAGATTTAATCCGAGTGCTGAAAGTCTCACCGCTTGAATATATCGCTTTACCACCGACGGGAATCATGGCTACGTTGTGTCCACCTAAATTCCCAGCACCCAAAATTCGCGTCATTATCGCCGCCCGTAAGACGAGTAGAGAACCTATTAAATTCGCGGCGCGGGTACTTTTACTTTGTTGATTATTAGGTGCATTTGTAAAAACTTTTTCAATAATGTAAACTGTTATTTTCTTATGAGCGCGGTCATTATTTTGTCCCTCACCAAACTCACCTCTACCTCGATAAATTACCTGAATTATCTCCATCAGGTTATTTTCTATCTGAAATCTTGGTAGTTCAACAATTATGTGTTTAGCAAGGGGAAAAGAAATACCACGAGCCGCAGATGATGTCATAAACACTACCCGTACCTGATTCTTGCGTTTGAGCAGCATTTCCAGATCAGCTACTTGGGAATGTATCTCTAGATAAATATCATTTTTCTCGAAGCCAAAAAGTCTCTTTTTGACTAGGGAAATTAATTGTCTTAGACGTTGTTTATCCTGGATATAAACAATTAATTGTCCTAATTCTGGGTGATTAACATAGTGGATTATTTCGTTTATTAAAGACTCATCTCGTGCTGATTGACCAGGTGTAAATTTAATGGAACCATCATCGTTGATTTTGTTCACTTCAAAAAACACTTGGTAAGTTATCTCAATTTGTTTAGCTGGATATGAGTTAACATTAATAACAGCAGAATCAACATTGCCTGGCGGTGCAGAATAACCGCCAAAAGAGAGATAACTAACTTCTAATGGTTCTTGCTTTTTATCAACAAAAGAACAATAGATTTTATCTGGTTCCGCTTCCTTTGTACCGAGATGCGGTTTAACAACATCAAGACCTGTAAGAGAAGCATCGGCAATAATCAACTTTGTATTGAAACCGTATGAAGGGTCAAATAACTCAAGTTTTTTTCCTAACCATTTCTTCATAGAGTGAAACCACTCAACTCCAGCATTGTCACCTGTTACTTCGTCAATCATGACAATGATATGCTTTAGGCGTGAAGATAATTCACTCATTAACTCCGGAATTACATCACCATTATTTGTAACTGAACGAAATAGTCTCTCGAAATTATCTAATGAGTCACCTCCACTATTCAATTTGCGGAGGGATTGAGTTGAGCAGGTAATTACAATTTTATTTTTTTGCTGTTTGATGAGAATATGACCTGCGTCACATAAACTTCTAATAACTCCGGTTCCGGATTTGTTGTTGTAGCCGAGCGAAGAGCGGGACTGACGATTTATTAAATTCTTTCGGTTGGTATTCCGTTTTTTATCATATTCTGCACCATGAAAAGTTACCCCTAAGCTTTCAAAAGTTTGGTTATTGCCATTAGAATAATATCTCACCGTAGGCTGGTTATTATTGGTAGCAATCAGAGCGTGACTCGTGGAAATACAATACAGGTCATCAGCGAACAAATTACCTGTTTTTCTATCTATAAATTTATTAACCGTGTCTTCGTTTACAGAGAGACGCGGACTAATGTAGAAAAACAGGAAACCCTCGTGAGCATGTTCGCGGATAAAATTCACCACCGCTGTTGTTTTACCAATACCCGGATTCCCGGTTAGAAACAGATTACGATAATTACCTGACAGATGTTCCTGAATTATTTTTGCGTGGGCATTTATTAAAGAAATTTGCTCAGTTAGATGGTATTTTTCACTGATTGAAGTATCTAAAAAATCTGAGGGATTATTAAAATTTGTAAGTATTTCACTGAAACACACAGTTTTATCTTCTGTAACATTAGTATCACATAATGAGTCCATAAAATTGTGGACTTTTTGTTCATGAGAAAGTTTATCTGGCTGAGATTTTTCTATTAATTCTTCTCTTACCGAAATTCCTACTTGTTCAAGCGAACGTGAAAGACAATATACAGTATTTTTTTTAATTAAATTAAGCATCTTAAACAGCGTATTTTCATAAGTATTGATGGAATTTTCTCTATCCGACTTTTGCCGTCCCTTCATCGATTTATATGCCTCGGCGCAAAGGTCAAGAATGTGAAAGTCCTCCCGGCTAACATTTAAGGTGCTAATTCCTCGTGTAGTGTAACCTATCGTTGTCACTTGTACGGTCGCATCCTTGGGTATTCTATTTTCTGAATCAAGAAATTTGACGAAACTTGCTGAGTATGATGCTGCCTGTACCAACTTAACAAAATCTTTGTCGTAATAAGAAAAAGCTGTAAGATAATCCTGAATATATTGCCCTATTAATTGCTGATTAGTCCCTTTTTGGGTGTCAATTTTTAATTGATGATAAACACTTTTGGACATTAAATAACGCAGTTCTGCTTTTAAATATCCAAGAATAGACGAAGCGCTTGATAAATTCCATAACTCAAACTGTTCTTGTTCATGTCTTGACTCATCATTATCTTTCTGAGAATTCAATTCATTATCCTGATTATTCTCCACAGTAAAGGCGGACAAATCAACACAAATAATGTAATATTCCTTGTTTTTTTCTCCGTCTTTCGACATCAGCATCAATGTATCCGCTTTTAAAAATTCTCCTGTGTCGGCATACTTATTTATATAAGGTGTAACCTTATCTGCGGTAATATCAAACTGCGAAAGAATCTGAGAGTATCGGTCATGCTGATGTTTTTCTAGCGTTCTCATGCTGGCTTCATCTGAGAGGCAGCATTGCATATACAGTAGTTCCCAGTTTCTATTAGAAGCGGACGAAAATTCCAAGGAGTCCATCAATTCCTTCCATAAACCTAAACCACCGAGATGACCTCGTAAGAGTAAAAATTTACCCCATGCAGCCCATATTCTTTGACTCTCCGCATCAATAAATCCTTCTAACAGTTTCATCTCAACAAGTTTATTGACTACTCCTCGATGATTGATACGTTTCAGGTCATCAATGAATAAATCCATGTGGGCATATTTCATCCCTGATTGATGAATTGCTGTCAATATTCCTGCATTGAATGCTAACTCGAAAAGATGTCCCTGAGCTTCTCTTATTTTCATTTTTAATTTATTATAAGAATTATATTCAGCTTTTCAACAATAATTTGCTGAGTTCATCAAGGTGTGATTGATATAAATAAAATGTCTTATAGTTCAATTAAAATTGAACTTGAACATTACCGTTTTCAATCTCCCAACGATTATTTTCTAGTATCAAGTAAATTCGTTCTCGTAAAATTGGGTGGTTATAGTGCCTCACTAAGAAATCATTATAATCTCTAGGAAGTTCTGTCCACGGGTCTGTTATTTCGTGTTTATCCAAAAAATTCTCAATCTCTTGAAGAAAGGCAAGTAGGGTTTGAGATGAATTGGCAGAATCATTAATCACATCTTTTACATCTCTTGAGTCACCCAAGGCGTTGTCAACTTCTGTCAACCATGCAAGATAATTCATCTGCACCCCAGGAATGCAATGCTTACCTCTTGCCGATGATCTGCCGATTGCATTATCGCCAATTATATCGTTAAGTGGGTCAAGCTTAGGTAACAATTTCTCCGACTTACTTTGTTTCTTTTCGTATCTGGAATAATGCAATAGTGTCAAATAAAACGTAATATCATTTTTTAATTGACCTTCCTTAATTAGACCATTCATAACCTTCGTCATGTCGAGTGCATCACCTGGATGAGCATTCAAAAGTGTTGAATAAGTCGTTGCAGTGTTATAAAAAGTCCTATCTTTCTCTATGGTCTTTACTGTAAGCAAATTAAAAAATATTACCTGGGAGCGATTGGGGTCGTTAAATAAGTTACTTAGTTGTCGTACATCCTGAATATATAAGGTTTCTTCTTGAGTTTTATCGTCAATGCACAAGGCACTGTAACTGTCATATAAAGCAGGGTATATTATTAGATCATCGGCAATATCTTTGAGGAACTTTATTATATCGGGTGACATAAAAAATAATTCATTTTGTTGGTCTGTCACTCGCAATTGTTCAGAAAAGGGAGTTTTAGCGATGTATAAAACATCCTTAAAACCCTTATCGTACATCTCATTAATTACATCTCGAAGCGCCCACGGAGTGCGATGCAATTCATCTAACCAGTAATTACCTGCTAAAGTTTTAACTCGATTTATCTTTATACCAGTTTCGGTGTCCTCCACCGCTACTATTTCACCTGTCAAATTCGCAATATAATTATCTTCCAAACGTGACGAACGAGCATCACACTTGTTACTAGACACCATTACTATTAATAATTTTTTTAGTATCCGTTTATCGTTATTTTTGCTATGGTATTTTTGAGGTAATACAGAGTACAGTGATTTCTTCGCATTAGCAATTCTAAAACGGTCAATTTCCGGTAAAACTATCCCTTGAGAATTGATGAACATAAAATCACTTAATAAGTGATTCCATTCTTTAACCGTTTGACGAATTAGTGCTTCCTGTTGTGTTGTTTTTTCTTCCGGTGTTTCATGCAGTATCCACTGCCCTACAAATAAACTTTTGTTTTTTTTCACCCTACTAGTGAGAAGTTCTAGGATTATAAATCCAAGGGTCTTTAATGTAAGCTCGTATTTGAAACGCCCTTCTTCTGTAGCTTTTTCTAAAGAAACCTCCCCTATTTGAAACTCTATAATTGAGCCATCAAATACAACACTGCTGAGTAAATCACTAGCTTCGTCAGCATTGTTAAGTGTATTAACTTGCTTCAGGAGATCAGGTTTTTTACCTAATAATTGTGCAAGTTGTTTTATATTTTTTTTATCGCGCTCAAACTGTTGTGCATTATTAGATTTTACAAACTTATGAAAGACAGTGAGCATTTGTATATCGTCAGTTTGATAAGCCATATCAAACTCACATTTTTTTGCTGCTCGATAGAAATTATCTGTCTCAAATTTCAGCTTTACGGGTAGCTGGATAATTGCTTCTTTTGTTACCCCCTGTAGGGAAATAAAGATATGCTTGAGACATTGTTTCAAATTACCCGAAGAAAGTTCTTCTGCAAAAAATCTATCGGTACTACTTATTTCTGTCAATTCAGAAACCAGTAATTTCTTTGATATCCCAATACTTATTTGTTTCTCATCTGATAATAAAAAATTTGGATATTTTAAATATTTTTGGATAAGTTTTACTATTGTTTTTAGGTTGTGTGAAACTAAATCTTGATTAATATCACTAACAAACTGCACCAACAAGTTTTGCTTATTTGCATCACTCTGATTATCTGGGTTACTGAAAATAGGCAATACTTTGTCTGTAAAATCCTTAACTACATCAAATTGGAGAACATCTTGATAACGATAATTTACTTCTGAGGGATCTGAGGGATTAGGACACGCAAATGCAAAATAATAAAGAATAAAATATTTAATTATTTTTTCAACCTGCCAATCTCTTTCTTGCGGGGGTTTTTCATCAATTTGTTGATTATTTAAGTTTGAATTTGGGTTAATTATGTCAAGTCCGTAAGCGAATGAAGTAGCGTATTTAACTGGATTATTGACGCGCCCATTGAATTTAAATTTTAATCCAAAAGTTATTGATGTTATACCTAAACGTGGGTCATCTGTCTGCCCAATACAACCATTAATTTGCCCAACAATAGGTAATTCAAAAAAAGCATCCCTACGAGAAAATAATTCTTTAATATTTACGGTCACACCCTGATATATTAAATCGTAATAATCATCAGCTTTCTTCGGGTCATTGATGAATTTTTCTAATAATCTAATGCGTCTACTGTAGTCTTTCAAATAAAATGATGCTTCGTGGGATGATATTTGACGTGAATTTTCTCCTTTACCATCCTTATATATGACTTCTCTGTTTTTACTTAAATCGTTACATTCTTCACCAATCACTTCTGCCCAAAATTCTAAAAAATTTATCTCCGCTTCTCTTTTTAATCTTCCGATTGTTTCTTGATTAATTAATTTTTCAAGTAATGATAATTCCTGAGAGCCATGAATCTTGATAGACTCCAGATTAGTTCTTACATTGCGAATTACATAATCAGATAGTTCTGACTCATCATTCATCTTCAGACGAACATAGTTTTCTAGTGCCGTTAATACAAGTTCGCGGAATCGAGTTGCACTATTTATTTCTATGGTGACTTTGTGGTTTATAATCGCAGGATTATCAAACTCAGACTCTAAGGCTAGTTCTTGGCTACCTAATCCAGGCGACTGGGGAAAATCCCAGGTAAATAAGGAAGAGTTTTGAGGTTTTTTTGCCAAGGGCGTAAGCATTGAATCAATTAATTGCTCAATGATATTATCTGCGATTTGTGCATTGGAATTTAAACCTGTGCTATTCCTAATTTCATCTATTAAAAGTTTGGATAAAGTCGCTTTTATTGATTTAATTTTATTTTTAAATACCTCGCGACAAGCATCGGTCATATTTATTGACGCTCGATATGTTTTTTCGTCTTTTGACAACGGTAATCTTATATCTTTAGCTTTAGCTATCTGGTAAGCAAAGGCATGAATATCAACGATTAATCTTAATCTCCCGTTATTAGAGTCTTTTTTCAAAAAAAATATTTTTCCTCCTGACTCTCCATTCAATTCCTCATCTATTTTTGAGAGCAAATCTCTATAATCTGGTCGCGGTAGTCGATTTCTTTCTTCCCTTAACTGATTCTGATTCTCCACTCTGTATCGCCCCTTTTTTAGTTAAGTGAAACCGGGTTATGTGTTGTTTAGCTTCTTATAATTAGCTCAATATAATACAACTAATATTACGAAGAAATCATTTTATATTCACAAAAATAGACCCTTTTCAGGGAAAGTATATAGCCATTGCCTGTACCCCACATTTCGCAGGTGCGATCGTAAATACTTTATTTTGAAAAATGACCTAAATGCAGCATTTTGGAAGCATTACAGCATCACCATTAGATATAAGAGTACAGGATATTGACCACTGCGGGATAGTCGCAGGCATCTGTGACGAAATGGAACTAGTAGAGCAAATCAATGGCTGCTTGTTGCCGTTGCCATCCGCAAGAAATAATCAGTGCAGGTCAAGTGGTAAAAGCAATGATTCTCAACGGATTAGGGTTTGTCAGCGCCCCATTATATCTGTTTGAAAAATTTTTTATTGGCAAAGCTACAGAACACCTACTGGGAGAGGAGATACATCCAGAACACTTAAACGATGACCGTCTAGTTCATTATCAACAAATAACTTTTGCTTGAATGCTAATCACTCGTCTTAATTTCATCCTAATTTCATATCTGTGTGAAAAACTATTAAGTTAAGTGGTTAAGTTAGCTTCGCGAACAAATTCCAAGAGCGAAACGCTAGCTTGCTTGCCAAAAGCGGTTCCCCAAATCCCGCTTAAAAAGTCAACCAACGTCTAAGCACAAATCCAGACCATAGTAACTCAAGGACACAAAATAGCGATGGGAATCTCTAACAGTCTCCAACCACCTACAGTAATTCGTTGTGTTTCCGGCACAGTCCTGAGCCTTTTATTACTGACAACTCCCACATCTGTGTTAGCTGGTGCTGGACACGATCATACTGGTGGAAGTTCATTTCAGGGTAGTGGAAGCGAAGCAAGTGGTTCTGTCGAAGTTGATGCCGAAACCGCCCAGAGGTTGGGAATTAAAGTCGAACCAGTGAAACGGCAACGGCTAGCTTTGGGTATTAAAAGCACTGGACAGATTGAAACCTTACCTAGCCAAAAAGTGGAAGTGAATACCCCTATTACAGGGGCAAAAGTGGTTGAATTGTTGGTGGAACCCGGTGCTGTAGTCAAAAAAGGTCAACCCCTTGCCGTTGTCACCAGTCCTGACTTGGTGGAGTTACGGGTGAGTTCCCAAGAAAAACGAGCGGAAGCTATAGCTTCTTTGCAGCAAGCGCAAGCCGATTCAAGATTAGCTCAACAAAATTATCAAAGATATTTACAAATATCTAACGCCGACATTGCCCAAGCACAAAGCCAGGTAGCATTTGCTGAAGAAAAATATAATAAGGATTTACAGTTAGCTAATGAAGGCGCTTTACCACGTCGCAACGCGCTCGAATCTCAAACACAATTAGCGGAAGCAAAAGCCAAACTCACCTCAGCTAACAGCAGACGAGATATCATTGAAAGCGAAGCCCAAATGAAACGTGCTCAGTCTGCTGTTCAAGTAGCACAAGAGCGTTTACGTCTTAGTGATTCTGCTTATAATACTAGACTGCAACAAATAGGCAACCGTCCTAACGCCAAGGGATTGGTGACAGTGACTGCTCCCATCTCCGGTAAAGTTGCCGATCGCCAAGTTACCCTTGGTCAAACTTTTAATGATGCAGGTGGCACACTCATGACTATTGTCAATGATAGTCGGGTTTTTGCCACAGCCAATATTTATGAAAAAGATTTAGACAAAGTAAAAGTAGGTCAAAGAGTAAGTCTAAAAGTTGCTAGCTTACCAGACCGTACCTTTTCTGGAAGGATTACACAGATTGGTGCGGTAGTACAAGGGGAAACACGGGTTGTCCCAGTACAAGCTGAAGTAAATAATCCAGGCGGACAACTCAAACCTGGAATGTTTGCGGAATTGGAGGTACTAACAAACCAAGCATCCGCACCTATCTTGGCGGTTCCTAGCTCGGCTGTAGTTGATGCGAATGGGAAAAAAATGATCTACGTCCAAAATGGGAATGCTTTCCAATCTGCGGAAGTGACCTTGGGCCAAACCTCTGGGGACATGGTTGAGGTGAAGACGGGTTTGTTTGAGGGAGATGCGATCGTCACCCAACGTGCGCCCCAACTTTACGCTCAATCATTGCGGGGTGATAATAAACCAAAAGAAGAACACAACGAAGAAAGCGGTTCTCCCGCAGAAGAAACTGAAGTTAAAACTAACAGTTTCTCACCACCCTTGTGGTTAACAGCAGGTGGAGGAGCAGCACTTGCGACAGTTGCTTTCATGGGAGGTGCTTTTTGGTCTAATCGTCGTACCCGTTCACGTTTAGTACCAGCAGGTAATTTAGAGTACGACGGGTTCAATTATGAAACAGAGGTTTATCTCGATAACCACAAGCAACCAACCCTGTCTACTTCTGATAAAAATGTTGAGGAGCATGATCGTCCTCGAAATTCAGATGGTATTTAGAAATTAGTGAAGTTGCAGATAATAACTGAAGTTGGGTTCTGTTAGATTTTCTAACATCAAACCAACCTACAGCAAGACTATTTAGATTGTAAACAGAACAGTTTATAAATCTCATGCTCCAGACGTAAAGATTATAAGAATGTAGTTTGTTCATATCCTATTTAGGAATGCTGTAAATTTAGAACAATTATCAACTCCTTGTGTACTTATGAGTGAGACAGTAGTTCGCCAACAGTATGACCAAATGGCGCATTTCTATGACCAGAGGTGGAATACTTATATCACCAAGACACTTACTTTTCTCAAAACTTGGACGCATATCTCGCCACAAGCCACAATTCTTGATGTCGCCTGTGGAACAGGGGAATTTGAGCATTTACTACTCAATGACAATCCAACACAACAGATTATGGGAGTAGATATTTCTGAAAATATGCTGCTCGTTGCTAAACAGAAATGTCGTAATTACCTTAATGTCTCATTTTCCACTGCATCTGCATCGGCATTACCTTTTAGTAGTAGCAGTTTTGATGTAGTTGTATCTGCTAATTCGTTTCACTATTTTGATGACCCCGATGCTGCATTGGCGGAAATGAAAAGGGTTCTCAAGCCTGATGGTAAATTAGTAATTTTGGATTGGTGCAGAGATTATATTTTGTGTAAAATATGCGACTTTTTATTGAAAATATTTGATTCAGGACACAAGCAGTGTTACTCCCAAGCTGAATTTCATCAACTGCTTACTTCCTCAAACTTTGAAATATGTGGCGCAACTAAAGTTCGCCTTGGGTTGATTTGGGGCTTGATGCTAGCAACAGCCACACCTAATATTTAAATTTTCTCACCCGTTTATCACAAAGAAACAAACCCTTCGCCATTTCTTAACCAAAAACTAAATGATTAGTACAGTTGCTAGATGGGTAATTTCTCGACGCTGGCTCGTAGTAATTGCTGCACTCATTTCCACATTAGTCATCATCTTTAATACCATCCCCAAAATGCCCCTGGATGTTTTTCCAGCCTTTGCACCTCCCCAAGTCGAAATTGAGACAGCAGCCCCTGGACTAGCACCAGAAGAAATCGAATCTTTGGTGACATTACCAATTGAAAGTGCCATTAATGGAACCCCAGGCTTAACTACCGTTCGTTCCTCTTCTTCAGCCGGACTTTCTGTAGTCAGAGTTGTTTTTGGCTGGGGAACAGATATCTTTCAAGCCCGCCAGTTGATACAAGAACGACTGCAACAAGCCATAAGCAAGCTACCAGAAGGAGTCGAAACCCCACGAATTGCCCCCACAAGCTCCCCCATCGGTACTGTATTAAAGTACGCCTTGACTGTGGAAGGGGAAGGCAATAACCAATCTGCCACCAAAATCGACCTCATGGAAGTCCGCAGAATTGTTGATTGGCAAGTGACGAATCGCCTTTTAGCAGTTCCCGGTGTCAGTCAAGTACTTGTGTATGGCGGCGATGTGCGTCAGTATCAAGTGTTAGTAGACCCCAATAAACTACAAGCTTTTAATGTATCTTTACAACAGGTAAGTGAAGCCGTACAAGCGGCAAATGTCAATGCTCCTGGTGGCTTTTTGACTACTCCTGACAAACAAACTTTAATTCGGGGAATTGGGCGGATTGAATCCCTTGATGATCTTCAACAATCTGTCATTGTCGCTCGTCAAGGAACGCCCGTCCGCCTGAGAGATGTCGCCCAAGTGCAAATTGGTGGTGCTGTGAAAATCGGCGATGGTAGTTTAAATGGGAAAGATGCTGTTGTGGTGATGGTGAATAAACAACCCCTAGCTGATACTCCCACCGTCACCCGCGCTATTGAAGCCGCAATATCTGAGCTAAAAGCAGGTTTACCGAAAGAAATTAAAGTAAATCAAACCTTCCGCCAAGCAGATTATATCGATACTTCGGTGGAAAATGTCAGGTCAGCCTTGGTGGAAGGTAGTATCATTGCAGCAGTTATCCTCATCCCTTTTTTAATGAATTGGCGGACTCTTGGAGTTGTGCTGTTGAATTTTGCCCTGACTTTTATATTTTCATTGCAAGTATTATCTTTTTTGGGCTTGGGGCTGAATACAATGACTTTGGGAGGATTAGCGATCGCCATTGGTACAGCGATCGATGATGCCATTGTCTATGCAGAAAATGTTTTTCGTTTGTTGCGACAAAATAAATACTCTCCCAACCCGCGTCCAGTACTGGAAATTGTTTTTGAAGGAGTACAGGAAGTCCAGGAATCTCTAATTGGGGCAACTTTAATTACTATAGTCGTCTTTTCTCCAATATTTGCCCTCGCTGGTGTGGAAGGTCGGATTTTTGGCCCAATGGGTCTTAGTTATCTGGTGGTAGTTGTAGTCTCTAGCTTAGAAGCGCTGCTTGTAAGTCCGGCTTTATGTGCAATTTTATTACCTCACAATAAAATGTCAGTGAGGGAACCCTTTGTACCAAGAGTTTGTAAAAGGATTTATTACCCTTTTCTCGATTTTGCTATCAGAAATTCGATAGTTGTTATTACTGTGGCTGCGGCGGGAATGATAGCAGGAATTATTATTTTTCCAACTTTAGGACGGGCATTTTTACCTGAATTCCAAGAAACAACTTTGGTAAATACTTTAGCACTTTACCCAGGTACATCTTTAGAAGCTACCAATAGTGCTGCTTTTGCTTTGGAAGATAAACTCAAAGACGACCCTAGATTAAAGTATATTCAATTACGCGCCGGACGCGCCCCCAATGATCCGGATGCTGCACCTGTGAATTTGGCTCACCTTGATATTGGGTTGAGTGACAAAGGAATGAAAAATCGTGCAGCTACTGTGGAATGGTTGCGCGAAGAATTTAACAAAATACCAGGGGCTGCATCTAATATTGGGGGATTTATTGCTCACCGTATTGATGAAATTTTGTCTGGGGTCAGGAGTCAAATCGCGGTCAAAATTTTTGGTTCCGACTTAGAAGAACTTCGCAAGCTTGGAAAGCAAGTTGAAGACGCAATAAAATCTATTCCGGGAATTGTAGATTTACAACTAGAACCACAGATCCCTGTTGAACAAATTCAAATTAAGTTTGACCGTGTTGCTGCATCTCGTTATGGTTTAACTATTGGACAATTATCTAATATTATTGAAACTGCGCTCAATGGAAGAACAGTATCTCAAGTTTTAGAGAAGCAACAAAGCTTTGATTTGGTTGTGTGGTTGCAACCACAGTATCGCAAAAATCTACAAACAATTGAGAATTTGTTAGTTGATACCCCTGATGGGAATAAAATTCCCTTAGCTAAAGTTGCTACGGTTGCCTATGGCACTGGCCCTAATACTATAAATAGAGAAAATGTTTCGCGTTTAATTGTGGTATCTGCTAACGCTAAAGGCAGAGATTTGCGCTCTGTAGTGACAGATATTCAAAATAAAGTTAAGGCACAAGTGCAACTTACTTCAGGTTATTTTATCCAATATGGGGGTCAATTTGAAGCAGAAGAACGAGCCTCACAAAATATTCTGGTTTTCAGTGCTATTTCCTTTGTTGTGATTACAGTACTAATGTATCTTTCTGTGAAATCAATCGCTTCAACAGCAATGATTATGATTAACTTGCCCATTGCACTAGTGGGTGGAGTAATTGCGGTAGCTTTTACAGGTGGAGTTGTTTCTGTAGCCTCATTGGTGGGGTTTGTAACTTTGTTTGGTGTGGCTACTCGAAACGGATTATTATTAGTAGATAATTACACTACAAAAGTTGCGATAGGAATGTCTTTAAAAGAAGTATTGATTGCTGGGTCAATGGAACGACTCAACGCTATTTTGATGACATCTTTAACTTCAGCTTTGGGTTTAGTTCCGTTGATAATTTCAGTGGGGCCAGGGAAGGAAATTTTGCAACCTCTTTCGATTGTAGTGTTAGGTGGGTTGTTTACTTCTACGGCGTTAACTTTGCTGGTTTTACCTGCTTTATATTCTAAGTTTGGTCGGTTTTTGTTACCTAAGCGAATTGCGGCTGTTGTGGAAAATGGGAAGGTAGCGGGATCTGTGTTGGAAAATTGATTTTGGGGATAGGGATGAAATGCGAATTTTACAGCTTTCATCTTCTAAAACAATCAACTGTCAAAAATATTTACCCTCCCTTTTATTTGTTAAGATTCTAGATATTAAAAGCTTTGATAACTATATTTCTTGTTTAATGAACACCTTTACAGTTTTTTAAAGTTTAATAAACTCTGTAAAACCTCACGGAAAAGTGTTTCAGATGGAGCTAGATAAGAAGTTTGTAAGATTTATCAGTATCGATTAATTAGTGTTTCATTTATATTTTTATAAATATCTTAATTTATTCAATATTTATTCAATGGAGGTTAACCTATTCATGCCTAACTCAGCATCTCAGGTAACTAAACTTAAGAGCAAGAATAACGAATTTTCATCTACAGCAGATATAGTGCGTATCTATCTTCATCAAATTGGACGTATACCTCTGTTAACCCATGAGCAAGAAATTTTTTTTGCTCAACAAGTTCAGCAAATGATAGCAATTATTACTGCGAAGGAAAAACTATCTGAAAAATTACAGCGTGAACCCACTCTGCAAGAATGGGCTAACAAGATGCAGTTGAAAGAAGATGTGCTGCTGCAACAACTCAGTCAAGGAAAAATTGCCAAGCAGAAGATGATTCAGGCTAATCTGCGGCTGGTGGTGTCTATTGCTAAAAAATACCAGAAACGCAATATTGAGTTTCTAGACTTAATTCAAGAGGGTACATTGGGGCTAGAACGAGGGGTAGAGAAATTTGATCCAACTCTTGGATACAAGTTTTCTACTTATGCTTACTGGTGGATTCGTCAGGAAATTACACGAGCGATTGCACAACAATCCCGCACCATTCGTTTACCCATTCACATGGGTGATAAGCTGAACAAAATTAAGCGTGTTCAACGAGAGTTATCTCAAAAGCTTGGTTACACTGCCGACGTGACTGAAATCGCCCAAGCGCTTAATCTGGAACCCAGTCAGATTCGAGAATGTTTGCAGTTTGCTCGTCAACCTGTTTCCTTAGATATGCGAATTGGGCCTGAGCAGGATACTCAATTGCAAGATATGCTGGAGGATCATGGAATATCTCCCGAACGCTACGCGGAGCGGGAATTACTCTATCAAGACATTCACAACCTATTAGCAAAGCTGACTCCCCAGCAAAAGGAAGTATTAATCTTGCGCTTTGGTTTAGCAGGTGAACACGAACTTACTCTGGTACAGATTAGTCAACGTATGGGCATTTGTCGGGAACGAGTGCGACAAGTGGAACAACAAGCTCTCACACTTCTACGAAGATATGGGGTTAACTCACACAGCTATCTGGCTGATGCTCCTTAATTTTGAACGCTTGTAGCAGTTATTTGACTTTCACCCTTTGCTTCATCCACCAAAAGGTTCCCAAACCTGCAATAATGACACTGATCGCCATAGCTCCAGTAAACCATTGATTCCCAGACTTGGTTGACTGACTTGATGGTAATTCTTGCTCAATTTTTTGAGAACTTGTAACTGGTGCTGGTGTCGATGCTGCTACACCACTAGCTACTATTACCTCATACTGCATCTGGAAGGGTTTAAAATTACTTTCGACTTTGGGAGTGCAACCTAACTCTAACTGATAAGCTCCTGTTTTAGGAAAAACAACATCTGCACCAGGAATACCCTGATATCTCTCAACTGAAATCGCTTGCACCGCAGGCTGTAGTACAGGCGAATCTTCCTGTTTACGGGGTTGAGAGTAGACAGCCATTTGGCAATTCGCCTCCGACACTGGCAAGATTTTCCCTCCCTTGCGGGTGAGTGCAACCCAGACTCTCGCTGTTTCTCCTGCTTTGGGACTGTGATTTGGTTCAACGTGCCAAGTACCAGCCACATCCCCCGATAGTTGAATGTTATGTGCTAACACTGGGGTGACGAGCAGTGACAGAAATACCGCTCCCATCAAGCTTACATTAATCTTTGATTGGTGTGACATTGTGGTGCATGGCAGCTGGTAGTCGAATTCTTAACTATGGCGATCGCTTCTGTCAAGAGACAAGGTGTCAAACTGAACCGAACGTCATAGCTTGCAAGTAAGTTGAAACTGCCTCAGACTATCTTTAATTAGAGAAATAGCACTGATGCTCAAAAACAAGGCAACCATTAAACTAGCTACTGCATCTGCCCATAGCCAATTAAAAAAATAAACACAACCAGCGGCCAGAATTACACCGATAGAACTGCCAGCATCAGCAATCCCATGTAAGAAAACTCCCCGCAGATTCAAATCATGATGACTATGTTTGTGCAATGGTTGGATAGTTAAACCGTTAATTACTATGCTCAAGGTAGCTACAGCCAGCATGGGTAAGCCTGATACAGGTTGAGGATATTGAAGACGTTCCACAGCTTCTAAAGCAATGAAACCAGCTAAAGTTACTAAACTCGCCCCATTTAGTAACCCTACCCAAGCTTCTATTTGCTGGTACTTAAAATTCGTTTCACCTGAAGATTGACGCTCTGTTAACCAGACTACTAACACTGTCAATCCCAAAGTCACAACATCGGAGAATAGGTGTCCCGAACCTGCTAAAAGTGACAGGCTACCTCCCAAAATTCCAACTCCTAATTCTATTAAAAATAGGCTACTCCGCAGCCCTAAAATTACCCAAAGTAACTTTAACTTTTGCGTATCATCTACAGTTGTGGTGTAGTAATGGTGGGAATATCGCAATTTTTTGTTGGTAAAATTCATCTTTATTTTTTACATTCAAAGCTTCTAGTTTAAAAATTGAGGATAGATGAAAATTAAAGCAATGGAATATAACGGATACTCAACGATGTTTTAATGCCGGTGACAGTATTGAATACATTTGAAATAGTCGAATATAAAGCCTAGCATCTTTGTGTTGTTGCCACTCAATCCAGGCAATCACCCACTGAGATTTACTATGCACTAATAACCAATACCAAAGACGTTTGCTCCAAGTATCTAAATCCTGGGGTACTGTAACATTCAAGTGTAATAACCGGATGGCGTAGGTAGCAGCAGATTTCTCGGCATTTCTAGCAAAGATGAGTAACAATTCTCGTCGATATGCCAAAACTTCCCGTTCAGCCAAGGCTTGGTAAAGTCGGAATGCAGCTCGTTGATGACGATAACTGCATTGGAATCCAAAACATAGGAGCGTTCGCCAATGCAGAACAGAGTTCTTTCGCAATATGTCTTTGTCCATAAAATTTACCGTCTTAGTTAAGAGTAAATTGCAGAACGAGGAGATAGAAAGAGAAACAGAAATTTATTGATCCAGATGCTCTTGTGTTTCAATTTACCGATTATCTATGACCAAGCAAATAAACCTTTCCCCTTTTACCGGACTTACACCCATTATGTTTGAATTGGTGAACTACAAGTTTATCTACCCTTACTTAATTAGTTTTAAACAACGTTTTCTTGAGCAAGAGGACATGGGTAACTCGGATCGCCAGTTTCTATCTGAAACGTGGTGTGTTCAATTCCAAAATGATCTTGAAGCTCTCGATTTACCTGGACTAAAAAAGCATCGCCGGGATGTCCTGTGGGCATTACCAAGTGGGCTGTAAGGGCTGTCTCTGTGGTACTCATACCCCAAATATGAAGGTCATGGACACCAGCTACATCGCGGAGTTCAGCTAGATAAGTGCGGACGGCAAGCGGTTCAATACCTGCTGGTACAGCATCTAATGCCAGGTCTAGAGAGTCTTTCAACAGTTGCCAGGTTCCAACTACCACTACGACAACGATAATTAAACTTACAACTGGATCAAACCACAACCAGCCAGTAAAAACAATGGCAATGCCAGCTAATACAACCCCCAACGAAACTCCGGCATCAGCCGCCATGTGCAGAAACGCTCCTCGAATATTTAAGTCCTTTTGACGACCGGACATAAACATCAAGGCAGTAACTGTGTTGATGATAATCCCTACTACAGCAACGCCGATGACTGTACCTCCCGATACTGAGCTAGGTTCGCTAAAGCGACGAACTGCTTCCCAAGCGATCGCACCCATCGCTAGAAGGAGAACAAGTGCGTTGACGAGAGCCGCCAAAATTGAGGAACGACGCAATCCGTAGGTATGCCGTCGGGTTGGTGGTCGTAGGGTGAGGGCACTTGCTCCCCAAGCTAATAGTAGTCCCAATACATCACTCAAATTGTGACCAGCATCGGCAACCAAAGCAAGCGAGTTTGCTCGGTAGCCATAGACTGCTTCGACAATCACAAATCCGATATTGAGGGCAGTACCAATTGCGAAAGCGCGGTTGTAGTTGCCATGAACGTGTTCATGTCCCTGATGCTTGTGGTCGTGTACCATTGCTTAACCCTTCACAGTCTTAGTTCTAAATAGCCGCATTCCATTTGCAGTAACTAATAAGGAAGTCCCTGTATCTGCTAAGACGGCTACAGCTAACCCAACAAATCCAAAGGTTCCCAACAGCAGAAATAAACCTTTTGTGACTAAAGAAAAGACAACATTCTGTTGAATTACAGATACAGTGCGACGGCTTAGTTCTACTGCATAAGCAAGTCGTCTCAGGTCACTTCCCACGATCACGACATCTGCTGTCTCCAGAGCAATATCTATTCCACCAACCGCAAAACTGATATCCGCAGCAGCAAGCGCAGGGGCATCGTTAATACCATCCCCAACCATACCTACTACTCCTTTTTGACGCAGGAGTTGAATTTCTTCAAGTTTATCTTCGGGTAGCAGTTCTGCTCGGTACTCTGTAATTCCAACTTGCTGGGCAATCTGCTTGGCAACAGCAGTGCGATCGCCTGTCAACATTACCAACCGCTTTAATCCAACCCGCCTCAACTGTCGCAGGGCTTCTGTCGCTTCCAAGCGGATGCCATCGGAAAGTGCGATCGCTCCTAATAACCCTTCATTTGTCCCTATCAGCACCGGAATTTGACCGAGTTGTTCAATGGAAGCTAACAAAGATTCAGCTTCACCAGATAAGCGAATACCTTGGTCTAAAAATAACCGTTGATTGCCTATGAAGTACAGTTGCTCCCTAAAGTTAGCCTGAATCCCTTTCCCAGGTAGTGCTGTAAAATTAATAGGTGCTTCTAACTCCATACCTTGCTCATGAGCCTTGGCTACAATTGCCTTGGAGAGCGGATGTTCAGACTGTTGCTCAACTGAAGCTGCAATCTGTAACACCATGTTTGCGCTTACCTTGCCAAGGTCATAAACCTTTTGTACAATGGGTAGCCCTTGCGTGATTGTACCAGTTTTATCAAAAGCAAAAGTAGTCAAACGTCCGGCGGTTTCCAGGGCATTACCCCCTTTGAACAAAACGCCCTTACGAGTTGCTGCACCAATGGCGCTGACGATTGAAACAGGAGTAGAAATGACTAAAGCACAGGGACAAGCTATTACCAACATCACTAGCGCCCGATAAACCCAGACGTTAAAAGGTTGAGCAAAAGCCAAGGGCGGAATTAGGGCAATGGCGATCGCAATCAAAATTACAATTGGGGTGTATATCTCTGCAAACCGATCTACCCACTGCTGAGAAGGAGCGCGACTTCCTTGGGCTGATTCTACCAAATGAATAATTTTAGAAACAGTCGTATCACTAACAGTGTGAGTTACTTTAACTTCTAAAAAGCCTGATTGGTTCAACGTCCCAGCAAAGACAGTATCGCCTGGAGCTTTATCTTCTGGAATTGACTCTCCTGTAATTGGCGATTGGTCAATGGCACTGCTGCCAGAAATAACTATGCCATCCAACGCCACGCGCCCTCCGGGTCGAAGCGTCAAAATTTCACCAACTTGAATACTTTCAACAGGAACTGTAACTTCTTTATTCCCTCGCTTGACAGTAGCAGTAGGTGGAGTCAAATCCATGAGAGCGCTGATAGCATTACGCGTGCGACCAAAGGTGAAAACTTGCAGTGTTGTACCCAAAGAAAACAAAAACAGGACTAGCGTTGCCTCAAACCAGTCCCCCAAAATTACTGCCCCAATAACTGAAATAGTCATTAGCAAATTCATATCGGCACGGCGCAAGCGCAACTCAAATAAACCTGCCCGTGCAATAGGATAGCCTGCAATTACTATGCCAATTCCATAAAAAGCCCTTGCTATCCAAACCGATAGTGCCAAATGTTGAGTCAGCAAACCCAGTACTAACCCCAATCCTGCTAAAATTACGCTCTGTCCTCGGCGGTTGTTAATCCAGAATTTCCAGCTTGCTGGGTCGCGTTTTTGAGTTGGTTTCGAGACTGAATTATCGTGGTTACGAGTGTGGGTAGGTTGATGAGAACTTGCCTCACCAATCTGTTCAAATGTATAACCCAGAGTCCGAACTCGATCTGAAATTGTCTGTTCATTTACCTGTTGGGGGTCATAGGATACCTGCATTCTTTCAGTCGCAAAGCTAACCGATACCTCTAAAACCCCGGCGATTTGCTGCAAGCCAACCTCAACAGTTTTGGCACAGCTGCCACAATCCATCCCACCGATTTTTGCTTGTAGTTTTTGAGGAGAAGCTACTTCCAAATGCTCATGGTCGCTGTCATGGGAGTGGATGTGATTATGGGGCTTTACTTCATGACTCTGTTCAACTGTATAACCTAAAGCTTTAACTCGGTCGGAAATTGTTTTTTCACTAACCTGTTGCGGATCGTAAGATACCTGCATTCTTTCAGTCGCAAAGCTAACCGATGCCTCTAAAACCCCGGCGATTTGCTGCAAGGCAGCTTCAACAGTTTTGGCACAGTTACCACAGTCCATTCCACCAACTCTTGCCTGTAGTTTTCCAATAACGGCCATTTCAACATCACCGTGATCGTGATTATGGTCGTGTTCACCTTCACAAGAATCGCTGTGATTATGAGACTTTACTTCACTACTCTGCTCAACTGTATAACCCAAGGCAGTTATACGATTTATAATTTCAGCTTCTTTCAGGATCTCTGGGTTATATAAAACTTCGGTTTTTGCAGTTGCAAAGCTCACCGATACTCCCATTACACCGCGCAACTGCTGCAAGCCAGCTTCAATTTTCTTAGCACAGCCTCCGCAGTCCATACCATCAACTTTAAAAAACTGGGTTTTGAAGTCAGGGGTTTGAGTCATAGCAGCTTTACATAAAAAACTACAAAGTTAACTGCCAATATCTTACTACAACAATTGATAAACTATTCAATTGTACAATGATTCTCATTTTAGGTATGATTGGAATTGATAACCATTACTTACGCACAAGACCATGAACAAGGGCAAGGCAAAACAAGACTTCGACAACCGACAAAACTCTGATGTGCCAAGCTGTGACACTCATTTGGTGCATTTAGATCATGTGCGTTCAACTCAAACGCAAATATTAGCAACTTCTAAAGCACAGCAAATAGCAGAAGTTTTTGCAATCCTGGCAGATCCGAATCGCCTACGCCTCCTCTCAGCTTTGGCTAACCAAGAGTTGTGTGTTTGCGATTTAGCCGCATTAACAAAAATGACCGAATCAGCTGTTTGTCATCAACTGCGATTATTTAAAGCGATGCGTTTAGTCAACTATCGTCGAGAAGGTAAAAATGTCTATTACAGTGTGGCTGACAGTCATATCATTAACCTGTACCGTTCTGTAGAGGAACATTTAGATGAAAATAATATAAGTACAAACTTTGTTACGCAACGTGTTTAGCTTTCAAAAATGTTAAGAAAAACTTTGCTTTTTTATTTTTTTGATCTACGATGAGTACTGATTAAAGGGAAGTAGCTAGTAGTTACTTACTTAACCAGTCATCTAAATTAACATACCTAATGCTGATGCCTGTGATAACGCTCATCAATAGCATTGGTGTCAGCCAATCGCCCCAACGCACATATAAGGTCTGCGTATGCTGCCGATAAACTGTATGTATATGAACATCATAAGTATTAATCCTAGAAATCCATAAAGTTCTACCATGAGGGTTTACGATGCCGGAATAGCCTGTATTTGTGGCTCGAACTGCCCAGCGGTCAGTTTCAATAGCCCGCATTACATCCTGGGCATGGTGCTGGGCTGGCATTGCTTTACTATAATGGGCATTGTTAGATGCTGTGAGGATAAACTGCCCACCTGCTGCTGCCTGACGTTGAAAATGCTGGGCAAAAGCCGACTCGTAGCAAATCCCCACAATTGCTCGACCAAAAGGTGTCTCAAATAGCTGGTTTGGCTCCCCAGCAACTAGGTTAGCCTTCAAAGGTGAAAGCCTATTAACGATACTGCCTAAAAGTTGCTCAAAGGGAATGTACTCCCCCAAAGGCACCAGCTTTACTTTGTCATAACGACTGAAAGTCTCGCCAGTGCCGATGATAGTAAATAAACTATTTGTATAAGCACGCCTCCGCTCTCCATACGCTCCTACCCAGGTAACAATGCCTTTGTCCAAAATGGCTAAGTAGAATGACTTGCGCTTTAATTCATTCAAAAAAAATGGTAAGGCTCCTTCTGGTGTTAAAACCGCCTGGACTCTTTGGTTTGCTAAAGTCTGATAGCCATTAGTGTATCTTTCCAAAGCGCGACGCTTACCTTCTGAGAAAAGCTTGATGTTGTTGGGGATGTTCCCCTGAATAATACCCACCTTCAATGCCGCTTCTGGTTGCTCTCTGAGAGGATGGCTGTACAGTCCAAATCCGAGCAGGTGCAACCCCACCAATAGTCCAGTGGCTAGGTTTAAATAGCTCAAATTAAGATGGATGGAATTTAAGCTTGTGGAGATGTGATGAATCGTATTTTTGCCACGGTTAATCCACGCCTCTGCCATCAATCCATTTACTGCTACGAGCGCAGCTGTAACGGTACTAGGGCCAGAGAGTTGACCCAAATGCAAAATCGCCAGATTATAGGGACTCTGAGTAAAAGACAGGGAAGTCCACCACAGTGGCCCAGTGCTCCAGATTGCTTCAAGACTACACCACAGGGCAACGCCAATTAGGACACGATAGCATGTTGGAATTGGGGAATTGGGGAATTGGGAATTGGGAGGAATTAAAAGTGAGCAGAGAAACGTCATCCCAACTGCCCAGATGACGACTAATGCAGTTCCCCAGAAGGTGATGAAAAGCCAGCAAAAGAGGGCGATCGCCAAGCTTGCCCACCAGTTCACTCCCATCCAAGTCATAGGGTGAATTCCAGTGATCCAGGACAGTGCAAGTCCGTGATAGCCAATGCCCCACCAAACTGAAGGATGAAAAACGAAGGATGTACGCTCTTGGCGTTTGGGTTCCCCATTCCTCGAAAAGAGGGTTAAGGGCTTTTTCTGCTTCGCTCTGGTAATAACCAATACCCAGAGAGGAGCCAAGGCAATCCATGCTAGAGGCCATGCCCCCACGGGCACAATACTAAGTCCCATCAAGATACCACTTACCATTGGCAGGTAGAAGTTAGAAGGCAGAAGGCGAAAGACAGAATAATAATTCTTCATTTATCAAAGTTGGTCACGGCAAAAGTTTTTATTTCTATGGGAATTGCGGTTATCAGACAACCCACACTGTCCTTAAGTTTTATACACTTCTAGAGCCAGTGAAGAGGTTTTAACTTGTTTCTACCAATGGTAGTAAACGAGAAACATCTATATAGTGCATAGTGCCATTTCAAAGTTTATGGATTGTTAATTGGAGACAAGGGCTATGTCAGTTAGTTTCTAAATAAAAGCTGATTCGTAAATAAAATCTTAAGGATACCTAATCCAGTACTAGGCATGACTTTCAGAGAATAAACGCTTGACTATTTCAAACCACTGAAATCCTTAAGAGATAAAGACTTTACTCTAGTTTACAAATTAGCTCTAAGGAGTAAATATCCTTATATTAAAACTCCGGTTCGATTAATGAAAAGTTTTTAAGCTCAAAGCCTTGTTGAACAAAAATTGTAGTCTCACTATACTTTCAAAATTCAAGTCAGGTTCCTATATGTTCAAATTTTGTATAACTAAACATATAAACGTTTGAAATATCTAAAATTAATACTGAAAAACTCTGCGTATAATCAAAGAGCCTTTTTACTAAAAACTAAACATGAGCAGCGGAGCAAATGGGTCAATCTTTTAATCTGCCGGACTGAATATAAATTATTTTAATATTAAACATTATCTACAAATATTGGATTTTGTCTATTCAGTATCACAATACTTGAAACAAAAAAATATCACTCATAAAAAAATTAGAGCAGCTAACAGATGAAGCTGTTTGGTGATCGAACACTATTGTAGTACATTTAGTACCTTGAAATCATTGCTTCAAACAGCAATTTTTGACAATAAAAATCATTCTTATTAATATCTAAATTGTTAATGATTTTTATTCTCGCACGGAGATTTATAGAATAATAATAGTTCTCACTCCAAATTATAATTTAATTTTGACTTGAGACGTTGAATCAACAATGGTTTTCATCTAAAATCAAGATTTATAGCCATTATTTTAGCTTGACTAAAAGCTAAATCTTTGACATAAATTAAGTAAGAAGTGGGCAGCTTTATCAAAAAACTTATTGAGTTAGCTATAGAGCTATTTTTAAGATTAATTAGAGATAAACATAAGAAAACTGTTTTCTCCGTTATCGGTTCTGCTCCTGTAGCATTTAAGATTTCAAATTCTGTTCTTCGCTGTTCAAAAAAATACAATCATGCCAAAGTCACATTCAAACCATTCGGATTGTTGCGGTCATGATGACGATCATAGTCAGGTTAATCACAACCCCAGAGTCCATAATCATGACCATGACGATGACCATGACCATGACCATGATCACGGGCATAATCATGGTGACGGAGACTTCAGCCTCAAGAAGGAACTAGCTCCTGTTGTTTTAGTTGTTATTCTGTTTATCCTCGGTTCAATTTTTGAAAAACAACTTCACGATACGCCTTACTCAGTTGGCGAATATCTGGTTTTCATCCTTGCCTATCTCTTAAGTGGCTGGAATGTCTTGACTAGCGCTGGTCGCAACATCCTTAAAGGCAGAGTCTTTGACGAGAATTTCTTGATGACTGTGGCGACCTTGGGCGCAATTGCCATTCACAAACTACCAGAAGCCGTCGGCGTAATGTTGTTCTTCAAGGTTGGCGAATTATTTCAGGAAGTCGCAGTTAGTCGTTCTAAAAAATCGATCAAATCTCTTTTAGAGATACGCCCTGACTATGCCAACTTGCAGACGAATGGAAAAATCGAAAAAGTATCACCAGATCAAGTAGCGATCGGGGATGTTATCCTTGTCAAGCCTGGGGAAAAGATTCCCTTAGACGGTGAGATTTTACAAGGTACTTCTCAACTCGATACATCGGCTTTAACCGGAGAATCAGTGCCTCGCACTGTGAAAGTTAAAGAATCCGTGATGGCTGGGATGATCAATAAAACGGGTGTTCTCAGTATCAAAGTTACCAAACTCTTTGGTGAGTCTTCAATCTCTAGGATTTTGGAACTGGTACAAAATGCCTCTAGCAAAAAAGCTAATACCGAGAAATTTATTACCAAGTTTGCCAGATACTACACACCATTTGTCGTTTTTGGTTCACTAGCAGTGGCTCTACTTCCCCCTCTATTTATTTCAGGAGCAACCGCAGCTGATCGATATCTATGGGTTTACCGCGCCCTCATCCTGTTAGTTATTTCTTGTCCCTGTGGACTCGTCATTAGCATCCCACTGGGATACTTTGGTGGTGTTGGGGGTGCTGCCAAGCGAGGGATTTTAGTCAAAGGCTCTACCTTCCTAGATACGCTCACAGCCGTTAAGACAGTCGTTTTTGATAAAACAGGAACCCTGACTAGAGGTGTTTTCAAAGTAACGCAAATTCAACCTCAGAATGGGTTTAGTGAAGCCGAGTTACTTGCTCTGGCCGCAAAGGTAGAATCGCAATCTAATCATCCTGTCGCTCAATCTATCCGAGAAGCCTATGGGAAAAAGATTGATTTATCTGAAGTTGAAGATTACGAAGAAATAGCCGGTCACGGCATCCGAGCTAAGGTACAAAACAAGCTAGTTATTGCTGGAAATGACCGCCTGTTGCATCTAGAAAACATTGAACACAATACCTGCAATGTTGAGGGTACAGTCGTTCATTTAGCGGTAGATAATCGCTACGTTGGGTATATTTTGATTGCTGACGAAATTAAGCAAGATGCGGCACAAGCAATTATTGCCCTAAAGAAACTGGGTGTTAAGCAAATCGTGATGTTAACGGGAGATAATGAGGCAGTCGCTGCAAATATTGCTCAAAGGTTGGGTCTAGATTCTTACGTAGCTGGGTTACTGCCTGAAGGAAAAGTTGATGCAATTGAAAAACTCCTTCAAGCAGCTGGAAAAGATCATAAGGTTGTCTTTGTCGGTGATGGAATTAATGATGCACCCGTTATTGCTAGAGCCGATGTGGGTATGGCGATGGGTGGGCTAGGCTCTGATGCGGCGATTGAAACGGCTGATGTTGTACTCATGACAGATGCACCTTCAAAAGTAGCTGAAGCAATAAAAGTTGGCAGAAAGACTCATCAAATTGTTTGGCAAAATATTATTTTTGCCATGTCTGTCAAAGCTGTATTTATCGTACTGGGTATTCTTGGAGTTGCAACCATGTGGGAGGCAGTTTTTGCGGATGTCGGTGTCGCTTTAGTTGCCATCTTTAACTCAACCCGAGTCATGAGCGCGAATTGATCTGGAAATAACAATGCTAATAGATACTTGCAACCTGCTCTTGTAACTAATGTCTTTCATTAATTGCGTTTTGAGTTAAATAGTGTCATGAGTCGCCAACGTTCTACTTCTTGGATTCATCGCTGGTCGCGTCTGCTAATAGCAGCGATCGCCACTGTGGGTGTAGTAGTAACAGCTTATCTAACAACAGTCAAGTTAGCAGGAGGAACGGCTGTCTGTCCTACCAGTGGATGCGATCGGGTTCTCTCAAGCCCTTATGCCACGGTTTTTGGTCTACCTCTCACCCTGTTTGGCTTCCTCGCCTACGCCAGCCTGATAGTTTTTGCAGTTACTCCTCTATTGGTGAAGTCAACACATAAGAAAGAACTCCCTTCAAAACTAGAGAGCTGGACCTGGCTGTTGATGTTTGGAGGTGCAACAGCAATGATGATTTTCAGCGGCTACTTGATGTATCTACTAGCTTTTCAAATCAAGGTAGTTTGTATCTATTGCGTCGCCTCAGCACTCTTCTCCACCAGCCTATTTGTACTAATTTTAATCGGTCGTGATTGGGAGGACATTGGGCAATTGTTTTTCATTGCGATCGTAGTTGGGATGATTACCCTAATTGGGACGTTGGGTATTTATGCTAACGTTAATAACCCTGTTGCTAGAATCAACAGTTCTGTTTCTGGAGAAGCAGGCTTACCTATTACCACCACTTCCGGCGCAGCAGAAATAGGTCTAGCACAGCATTTGAAACAGGCGGGAGTCAAAATGTATGGAGCATACTGGTGTCCCCACTGCCACGCGCAGAAGCAACTGTTTGGTCAAGAGGCGTTTGGTCAAATCGATTACATTGAGTGTGACCCCAAGGGCAAAAACCCACAGACAGACCGCTGCCAAGCCGCCAAAGTTAAGGGCTATCCAACCTGGGAAATCAATGGTCAATCTTACTCTGGTACACAATCTTTGGAGAAACTAGCAGAGTTATCTGGCTATAGCAAACCCCGTAATTTTAAGAATACGGTCTCTCAACCTTAGCTTAGGAATTGCGAAGAAAGCTTTATAGAACAACGGGTTAGAGAATACAAATTGCTTCTAGTTTTATCTGCTACTTATAGCAACTGTAGCAATCCGATATCTGTAGACTGTGAAGTGAAATTTTTTGAACGAGGTGAAGATTATGAAGTGTCCTATTTGTCAGATTGAACTAAGACGGGCAGATCGTCAGGGGGTTGAAATTGATTACTGCCCTGAATGTCGAGGAATTTGGTTAGACCGTGGTGAACTTGAGAAACTGATTGAACGATCAACTACGATGCCCTTTGAAGGTGAAGATCATCGAGGTGGACATTATAGAGAAGGGGATCGAGGTAGGCATCAAAGAGAAGAGTATCGAGGTGAGCGTAAACGTAAATCATTTCTAGGAGAATTATTTGATTTTTAATTAGCAATTTCTCTTACCGAACGCTCTTTTTTCAGTGATGTCCAAATTGGCTTAGTTTTCGTATTGAATCAAATGATTTCTAATGAAACGACACATTTATCAAAAGAATGTTCTGATGTTAACAACTTGATCGCTGATCGTGACGACAGACCATCCCATCTGAGCCATACAAAATTTACACAAGCTACACAAAAGCTACGGCTCCTTTGGATGGTTTTGGGACTGCGGAGTATTTTTTTCGTGGTGGAACTGGGAGTTGGCCTAATTAGCCACAGCCTTTCACTTCTAGCTGGTGCGGGGCATTTACTCTCGGATCTGGTTGCTCTGGGATTGACGCTACTGGCAACAAAGCTGGCGCAACGTCCTGCCGTAGGTCAGGCTACCTTTGGATATCAGCGCTTAGAAATTTTGGTAGCGCTGTTGAATGGATTGGCACTGATAGCGATCGCACTCTTCATTGCTTGGGAAGCCATCAATCGCTTCCAATCCCCAGAGCCATTGTTAGGCTTACCGATGCTAATGGTAGCAGGACTGGGTTTTGTAATTAACAGCTTGAACATCGGCTTGTTACACTCTGATAGCTATCATGACCTAAATCTGCGGGGTGCTTTCCTTCATGTAATTGCCGATGCTGCCAGTTCTGTGGGTGTGATTCTAGCGGCAGTCTCCGTTTACTACTTCAATTGGTTGTGGGCAGATGCCGTCGCCAGTTTACTCGTTGCCTGTCTGATCACGCTCAGTGCTATCCCCTTAGTTCGGGATAGCTTGAGAATTCTGATGGAATATGCTCCTCACGATCTTGACGTGGCTAAGGTTGAAGCCGCCCTGAGTTCTCTTGCAGGCGTCCGACAAGTGCAAAAGCTACACATCTGGACAATTACATCTGGGCAAGTGGCGCTATGCGCCCAATTAGCTGTGGAATCTCTGAGTGCTCAGGAGCGGGATAGACTGATCTTTCAGTTGCAAAACTACTTAACTCAAGAGTTTGACATTGGCGAATCTACCGTACAGATAGTAGCTTTTGATGAAAGCGATGTCGTTAGCGTTGAGGGAATATGTAATTAATCAATTAATGTAGTATTTATGACAAATATTGATATTAAATAGACAGTCAATTCCGCAGGCGCTGTTTGGCTATACGCAAAGGCTATATGTCTTTCAGGCACTAAGTTATGGGGTGTTACTGATTACATCTGAGGGTATTTATTTCCAAAGCCTATCAGGTCAGGCAATTTTTCCAACAAGAAATAGCAAGTCGGCTCGAAACTGAGAATTGGATATTATGTCTTCCATTAAGCGTTTCAATAACCATAGAGGGTACAACATTGGCTAGCGTACTCCTGAATGTGTTGACCTACACCCTGATCCCCGTGGCATCGGCTACCGTAGGTGGGGTAATTGCTGCATGGCGAACGCCGGGAGCGAGGCTAATAAGCTATGTCCAGCATTTTGCAGCAGGTGTGGTAGTGGCAGCAGCAGCGGGTGAATTGTTGCCGAATGTAGTCCACGAAAAGTCGTTATGGGCGGTCGTGATTGGTGGTGGACTTGGAGTTTTGGTAATGCTTGCCGTGAAGGAACTGGCGAAGAAAGCCGAAGGCTACATAAGTTTGATTGCAACGGTGGGTGTAGATGTTCTGATTGATGGACTTATTATTGGGATTGGGTTTGCGGCGGGAGCTAAAGAAGGAATTTTGCTCACGATTGCTTTGACTATCGAACTTTTGTTCCTCAGTTTGTCCGTTGCAGCTATGCTCAGCCAAGCTAAGGCATCGCGTGGGAAGGTAATAGCTACAACTTTTGGGATTGCCTTGTTGCTCCCACTCGGTGCTGTGATAGGTGTGGTTTTGCTTGCGGGGCTTTCAGGTTCTACATTGGCAGGATTCTTTGCGTTTGGGCTAGTTGCACTGCTGTACTTGGTAACAGAGGAACTGCTAGTTGAAGCACATGAAATACCCGACACACCGTTAACCACTGCCACATTCTTTGTGGGGTTCTTGTTGTTAATTATTATCGAGGAAACGCTGTAGTAGGTTGATTGATGTTAGGGAGATTTAATAAAAAAATGCCCCTGTTGAGGCGCGCCCTGGGGGCAAAAGCGCCAAAATAAGCGTCATGTAGCAACAATTTTCTTGATATGCAAGAGTGCTTTTTTTCGCGGGCTTGTGCCTTATGGACAAAAGCTGGGTATAGGGGAGAAGCTCAGATGAGAACTCTCGACAGTAAATTGATCAAATGCCGACACCTAATTTGAACTTTGCTTATTTTGCTCGCTATCCCGCACCCGCGCGGTTAGGTATCTTTGTGCTGGCTTTGCTTGTACTATGGCTACCTTTTGCTGTACCCATCTACTTGCTTTTGGGTACTGGCAATACAGTCAGTATCATTACGATGCTCGTGTTGTATAGCGATTTCGTGTTTCTCCTGCGACTATGGGGAACAAAAGTTCATTTCTTACCCCACCCACTTGAGAGTCACGGTTTAGTACGAACTAGGAAGAACGGGTTGGAGCTATTAAAAGGACTATGTTTGGGACTAATCAGCCTTTTGTGCCTGTTTTTCTTGGAAGCTAGATTTGGCTGGTTAATTTGGCAACAAACTCCCCAATTTTTACCCAAGATTATACTGGAAGGATTGCTTGTAGCTTTGGGAGTTGGGTTAGCAGAAGAGCTGCTGTTTCGAGGCTGGCTGGTAGATGAGTTGCAATTTGATTATGGTTTCAAAGCGGCTTTATGGGCTAGCAGCACCATTTATGCAGCATTACATTTCATCAAACCTTGGGCAGAAATTTTGCGGACTTTACCTAGTTTTCCAGGGCTGTTGCTGCTTGGTCTAACATTGGGGTGGGCAAGGCAATTGTGTAAAGGGCAGTTAGGATTTGCTATTGGATTACACGCAGGTTTAGTTTGGGGCTACTACATTATCAATGTAGGGGATTTGTTATTATACACAGGTCAAGTTCCCGTTTGGATAACGGGTATTGACCACAATCCCCTAGCAGGCATAATGGGGTTGCTGTTTCTTAGTTTAATCGCTCTGGGATTACGCGTAATTTCAGTAATTAAAGGACGACATAAATACAGTTAATTAATATGCCTAAGCCAGTGAGTCACCTATCAAAAGATTGGTTTCGGGCGGAACTTTTTCAAGGAAAGTCTTAAGTAGAATTTCATCTTCTAGAAATAAGTGATGATTAGAAACTTAGGCTACTGAAACTTAACCTATGCAATCATTAACCTATGCAATCACAAAATAACTTAATAGTGATAAGTTGATCAACTCTGACATCAAACAAAACTTAATTCTAAATGTAACTAGGCATCGGTTGAATATGCTGAAGAGAATAGACAATAGTAATGGTAAGAAATGAATCTGTAGGGCGCATATTGATGTTGCTCTGTTTTGGTACAGCAATTCTATCTCTCGCTGTCCATTGGCGTATTAGTACTTCTATGAAACCTTATAGTAAGGTGGCTACAGGTGGAAATTCCATATCTATTGGAGCTTCAGTAGCAAAGACACCAAGGAGCTTGATACAGAGTGAAAAACAAAATACAACTCTAAATAACTTGCTTCCATCGTTATTGGCTCAAGTTTCAGCTAAACAAAAACCATCCAGTAACCTTGCCGCTAATGAGACACAAGTAGTCGTTGATTTAAGCGATTACCGAGTCTATATTTACCGTTTAGAGCAGGTAATAGCTAGCTACCCAATAGGTGTAGGTAAGAAGGGTTGGGAAACTCCTACAGGTTCTTTCCAGGTAATACACAAGCAACTCAATCCTATCTGGCGTCACCCGATTACTGGCAAAGTATTTCCACCTGGCCCTGATAGTCCTTTAGGAGACCGATGGGTTGGTTTTTGGTCAGATGGACGTAATCAAATTGGCTTTCACGGTACACCGGATAGTGGACAAGTAGGCACTGCTGTATCCCACGGTTGCTTGAGAATGCGTAATCCTGATGTCCGATTGTTATACAAGCAGGTAAAAATGGGGACACCAGTGGAGGTACGCCTTTAATAAAGATTAGCGATCGCCAAGCAATTGTTCAGGCTTATGGAGGTAGTATACAGGTTGCCTAGTTTTGTAGATGGTTCCACTCAGCACTCTAGTACAGGTTATACCAACATCTTTGTAACTATAGCTGGTAGCGACTATCCAGTCATCTTTACAACTTGCTGCTCGTCCGCTCCAACTCCAGATCGTTCCAAGAGGTAGGGTCTTCCAGCGGTTCCAAGTGCGTTGTCACACTGGTTAGAGGCAATGCCTGAATGATGGCAAGCTCAATCGCCTCGCACAAATCATGCCCCTGCCGCACTGTCCAAGCTCCAGGCACGAGAACATGGAAGGAGACAAAGCGGCGCGTTCCAGCAATACGAGTTCGCAGCGCATGAAATTGGATACCTTGAGGTTTGTATTCGTCTAGGATTCCAAAAATTCTGTCAAGCTCTTCTTTGGGTAAGGCAGCATCCAGTAGCCCTGAACCAGTTTCCCGCAGCAAACGAAATCCTGTCCAGACAATGTTTACTGCTACAAAAAGAGCGATAATCGGGTCAAGCACTTCTAAGCCTGTTACCTTGACTAAAAGAATTCCAAGTACTACACCACCTGAAGTCCAGACATCAGTAAACAGATGGTGAGCATCAGCCCGGAGTGTAATCGAACGTAACCGCCGCCCCGCCCGCAGCAAGACAAAGGCAACAACGCCGTTGACTGCCGTTGCCAACAGCGAGAGTACTAATCCCACCCCAAGCTGTGTTAGCGGTTCTGGATGCAACAAGCGCCCCCAAGCTTCGATCGCTATGATGATGGCTGCCACTATAATCAACGTGCCTTCGGCTGCACTAGAAAAGTATTCAGCTTTGTCATGCCCAAAGGCGTGTTCTGCATCGGCTGGTTTGGCAGCATAAGTCAATGCCCACAGTGCAACCGATGCTGCCACAAGATTTACGCATGACTCAATGGCATCTGAAAGCAGCCCTACTGAACCAGTTAGCAGGTAAGCCCCAAACTTCAGGGCAATTGTGACGATCGCCGCTGCAATCGACAAAAAAGCGTAGGAGCGAGCTGTTCGACTACTCATTAAGGTTAAGTAACAGAGATGAGCGAGCTAACAGTAACAAATCTTGCTTTAACCTTCATCATCCCTAAGATGGCTACCGAGAGCTGACTATACTAAATTGGGAATGAAGTACTAGCTTGCCCTTGCTTTCGGTGTTTGCCTCTGTTGTATTAGCAATCCTATTGCCATACCAATGCCGACAATGGCAGTAAAGTAAAATAAACCAATCAACCGGATATAAATCGGTGGTGCAATTCCTTCAACTTCTACCTCTTGGGCTACTTTCACTGGTGAAAATTGACGACTAGAACCCGGTAGGGGAGTTGCTGACACCTCACAAAGTTGAGGTGAGCCATCAAAAAATTGTTCAAGCCATGTTAACTTGCCTTCTGGGTTCGGAATCCCTTTGTAGGCAAAAACTGTTAAATCATGTTCCAGGGCGATCGCTTTGACTTGCAACGTGACATCTTTAATAGGTTGACCTGTGTTGCTATCCTTTACCTGCACTGTTGAGAGCAATTCAAAATGCTCTTTTTTATGCCTGAGTGCATACGTGAATATCTATATTGAGTATAGTGATATTTCTGCCAGTTTTTTTCACATTATGAGAAAATTATGAAAATCTTTCCGGCAGAATAGATGACTATCCCAGAAAACAAACCCAGCTTACCAGAGGTTCACCGTAGCATCAGAGTCCCCAACAGCAAGAGCTTTTGGCGCAAAATGCTGGCTTATGCAGGGCCAGGATATCTGGTTTCAGTAGGATACATGGACCCTGGAAACTGGGCTACAGACATCGCTGGGGGAGCCAAGTTTGGCTACACCTTATTGACAGTCATTCTGCTGTCGAACCTGATGGCGATATTACTGCAATCGCTCTGTGTGCGTTTGGGTGTTGCTACAGGGCGAGATTTAGCACAGGCTTGTCGAGATTATTTCAATGCAAGAGTTAACTTTTGTTTGTGGGTACTGTGTGAAATTGCTATTGCGGCTTGTGACTTGGCAGAACTACTGGGAAGTGCGATCGCCCTGCAACTTTTATTCGGTATTCCCTTGATATGGGGTGTGTGCATCACTGCGCTGGATGTCCTGGTATTGTTATTCCTGCAACACAAAGGCTTTCGCTATACAGAAGCCTTGGTAATAATGCTGGTAGCAACCGTAGGCATCTGTTTTACAGCAGAAATTCTGTTCTCCCGACCTGATATGGGAGGGATTTTATTGGGATATCTGCCCAAAGGAGAAATTTTACAAAACCCAAAAATGCTCTACATTGCTATTGGCATTTTAGGCGCAACAGTGATGCCTCACAACTTATATTTACACTCTTCTATTGTGCAAACCCGTGATTGGCAACCTACTACTGAAAAAAGATGGGAAGCAATTAAGTTTGGCACAATTGATTCAACTTTTGCTCTATCGTTGGCACTGTTTATCAACTCAGCGATTTTAATTGTGTCTGCTGCTACATTTCATTTTTCTGGTAATCAGAATGTGACAGAAATTCAATCAGCTTACAAACTGCTTTCACCATTGTTAGGTGTTAGTGCTGCTAGTGCCATCTTTGGGATTGCCTTACTTGCTTCTGGGCAAAGTTCGACACTAACTGCAACCCTGGCTGGGCAGATTGTCATGGAAGGCTTTCTACAATTTCGCCTTCCATCCTGGTTACGGCGTTTAGTTACCCGTCTGCTTGCTATCATTCCAGCGTTGATTACAATTATTATCTTTGGGGAACGTAGCACAAGCAGCCTCATAGTTCTTAGTCAAGT
Source organism: Calothrix sp. FACHB-168 (assembly GCF_963889195.1). Lineage (NCBI taxonomy): Bacteria > Bacillati > Cyanobacteriota > Cyanophyceae > Nostocales > Calotrichaceae > Calothrix > Calothrix sp. FACHB-168. The sequence goes on along the minus strand of NZ_CAWPNJ010000057.1, from coordinate 8,506 downwards.
TATCCTTAGCTTGCAGTTACCCTTTGCAGTAATTCCATTGGTAATGTTTACAAGTAACCGTCGCTTAATGGGAGAATTTGTAAATCCTTTGTGGCTCAAATCTCTAGCTTGGCTGGTTGCTATTATTATCGTCGGGTTAAATGTTTGGTTGCTATTACAAAGTATTTTGGTTTGGCTGGGTTTAAATCTCTAAATCTGTTTAAACCGCTTAGGATGGATCTAGTCGAGGACAATCCCGTGCATCTGTCTTGATATATCTATCAAGGAGAAAGTCAAGCTATGAACTATATTCACAAAGCTACTATCATCTTAGGAATAACAACTAGCGTACTGAGTGGAATACCTGTTGCTGTCTATGCTGCACAGGAAGCACCAACGCGCATCCAACAGATGAATTTTCAGGAATACTATAACCAGGGTGTGCAAAAGCTTGAGCAAGGTAACTTCAACGACGCAATAGAAGATTTTAGTCGAGTAGTGCAGTTAAATCCCCTATACTACGAGGGTTTCTGCCTAAGAGGTTTGGCAAAGTCTCAATTAAAAGACTTTAAAGCAGCCGTTAGCGACTTTGATCAAGCACTGCGATTAAATCCCAATCATACAGATGCTTACAACGGTCGGGGGACTGCTCATGCGGAACTAGGAAGCATTCAAGCGGCGATTACTGACTTTAACCACGTAATAAAAATTGATCCGAAGTCTGTAGATGCTTACTACAATAGGGGCTTTTTGAATTATAGACAGGGAAATCATAAACTGGCGATCGCAGATTTTAACCAAGCACTACAAATCAACCCCAACTTAGCTGATGCCTACGGCAACCGAGGACTTGCTGAATATGCTTTAGGCGATCGCAAAAGCGCCATTAATGATTTAGAGCAAGCTGCAAGTCTGTTTCAACGGCAAGGAGATACCCCAAGGTATCAGCAAACACAAGCTCTCCTTCAGCAGATTCAGATGTAACTAATTCAAATAATTGTCAAACCCAACTTTTCAAAAAACCTTACGAAATAGTTGGGTTATTCAATTTTGTTATCGAATTGTTGAGGAAACTATGGGCTGCTTTAGCTCAATTTTTTCCAGTTATTACCGCCATTTTGTGATTGAAAGACATTATTGATAGTCTGCTGATTTAGCTCATACGCGCCAAAGGGTAATACCCGCTTGTGTTGTCACTTTCTCTATTATTTTTCCCCAGGCGATTGAATTGTCTGATAAATGAGACTTGGGTATGATAACCGAGTTCGACTTTAATAAAAATGAACTTAATTCTGGATAAAATTTAGTTTTTGTGAATAGCGTTACCCTTGGCTATACAATTAACTCTAGATTGGGTACTTATTTTGGCTAGAATATAAACACTTAAGTCTGTTTGATTGTTAGATAAATTACCGTTGCTTTAGCCCGGTGAGGATGTCAAGACAGGAAGTTTTGAAAGAAGTTCCTAGACGATAACATTTGCGGATCATATCTAAGGCAGAGTATGGTAGGCGCAATCGAAGTGGGTAAAACACGGGGAGATATAGGCAGTAATAAGCCTTTTTCAGGTCATTCCACTTTGAGCAGGCTTCTGGATGCAGAAAATCTGATATGTCTACGACTAATCCTTTGCCTTGGTGCATCATGACATTACGACCGTGGACATCATGAGGGTGGAGTCCACGACTTTGAGCATAGTCAAGAGCTTTATCGATGTCCTGTATTACTTGTTTGGGAATAGGTAAACCCAAGTACATACAATCATAGAGCGTTGTTCCATAAAGCCGTTTCAAGACTAAAAAGGCATCTTTGGCATAGAAACATTCAGAGAATGCCGGATGAGAACCTAGACGATGGTAAACTTCTACGTCCTCTTCATAGCCTGGCCGTCCCGGGGCATAAATCTTGACTACAGACTCAGGGTGGTTAGGGTGATAGACTACTGCGGCATAATTTCCTTTACCAAGCAGCCGCCAGGGTTTTGGAAGATAGCTAACCTTGATTGGATTCCGGGGATTGACGCTTTCAATTTGTAAGCTAGGCAGTAGTTGCTGATAAATACTTTCAAGCAGCTGCTTTGGAGGCGATTTGTCCATATTGGATTGGATAAGTATATTACACCCAAGAAGAAATTAAACTACTTTATGTCAACTATTACGGTAACAATTAGAATCACGTAAAATCATCAAAGTTGATGGTTTAGTCACAAGGCCCAAAAATTCATCCCACGCTTCCCGAAGGGACAGACGTGGGGCAACTTTAAGTTAAAGCTAAAAATTTCATCTCAATTTCATCTTCATTTGGGAGAGTAGGTAAAGTACTTGATCTTTAAACTTACTTAGCTGCACAGCAAGCAGACATCCCTTAAAACGTTTAAAAATGCTTGATTCTATTGTTAAATGGTCGATCGCTCAACGCTGGCTAATAGTTTTTGCTTCCATCCTCATATCTGTTCAGGGCTTTCTCGTCCTTACGCAAATGCCACTGGATGTATTTCCCAACTTTGCCCCGCCCCAGGTCGAAATTATGACGGAGGCCCCAGGACTTGCAGCAGAAGAAGTTGAGTCCCTAGTCACCCGGCCAATAGAAAGTGCCATTAACGGTACCCCTGGACTGGAAGCATTGCGTTCTTCCTCGGCTGTAGGTCTTTCTGCTGTGAGAGCCACTTTTAGGTTGGATACAGAAATTTACCGCGCCCGCCAATTGGTGACGGAACGGTTGCAACAAGCACGCAGTCAACTACCGCAAGGTGTAGAAGATCCAGAGGTTCTTCCCGTTAGTTCCCCTTTAGGGTGGACTGTCAAATACGCCTTTACCTCCGAAACCACTCCAATAATGGAGGTATGGCGGATTGTCAACTGGCAAGTGAAGAACCGCCTGCTGGCTGTCCCTGGTGTAAGTAATATTGTTGTATTTGGTGGGGATGAGCGTCAGTATCAAGTGTTGGTTAACCCTGATAAGCTGAAAGCGTTTAATGTTTCCCTTGATGATGTCACCAAGGCAGCACAAGCAGCTAACGCCAATGCACCAGGGGGATTTTTAATTACTCCTGACCAAGAGACATTGGTGCGAGGGGTAGGGCGGATTGAATCTATTGAGCAGTTGAAAAAATCAGTAATTAAAGCCAAAAATGGCACGCCAGTTCTGTTGGAACAAGTGGCGGATGTACAAATAGGTGCAGCACTCAAACGCGGCGATGGCAGTTTTGCGGGTAAAAAAGCGGTAATTTTGACAGTCAACAAACAGCCAACAGCAGATACGCCAAAAGTAACGAAGGCAGTTGAGACAGCAATCGAGGAAATTCAAGCCGGTCTGCCCAAAGATGTCAAAATTACAACTACTTTCCGTCAGGAAGATTTTATCGAAGCCTCGATCAAAAACGTCGAAGAAGCTTTGCGTGATGGCACTATCATCGTTTCTATTATCCTGATTCTGTTTTTGATGAATTGGCGCACGGTAATCATTAGTTTGAGCGCCTTACCCGTATCCTTATTATTAGGAATGATGATTCTGAACTGGACAGGACAAGGCATCAACACCATGACTTTGGGCGGACTGGTTGTGGCTATTGGTTCAGTAGTGGATGATGCCATTGTAGATATGGAAAACGTCTACCGCCGCTTGCGGGAAAACCAACTAGCGGGTAATCCCATTCCACCATTGCAAGTAGTCTTCAATGGTTCAGTGGAGGTGCGGGTTAGCGTCCTCTTCGCCACAATTATTATTGCAGTTGTCTTCGCACCGATTTTCGCCCTCTCTGGTGTGGAAGGTCGAATTTTTACACCAATGGGTTTAGCCTATCTGCTATCAATTGCTGCTTCCACCCTAGTAGCGCTGACATTAACCCCAGCAATGTGCGCCCTGTTGCTAACGAATACAAGATTACCTAGTACAGAAACTTGGTTGGAAAAACAAACCCATAAACTTTACCGTCCAGCTTTGAAATTTTCTATGCGCCGCCCCAAAATTATTTTGGGAATGGCAATGGCTGGCTTTGTGGCTTCATTGGTAATTATGCTGGGTTTAGGGCAAGTTTTTTTACCAGAATTCCAAGACCGCTCCTTGGTGATCGCCGCAGTTTTAATGCCTGGTCAATCTCTGGATGCGACTAATCAAGTAGGGTTAGCGATCGAAGAAGCCCTGAAAAAAAATCCTGGGGTTGAAACGGCTCAATTGCGCTCTGGACGCGCTCAGGGTGATACTGAGGTGGCTGGTGTAAACGGTGCGGAAATAGATGTCCAACTCAGCGAGGAGGGGGCAAAAGATCGAGACAAGACGATTGAAACGATTCGTAAAGAGTTTGAAAAAATTCCCGGAGTCGTTCCCAATATCGGCGGGTTCATTTCGCACCGGATGGATGAGGTACTCTCAGGTGTACGGAGTGCGATCGCTGTGAAAATTTTTGGCCCCGATTTAGAACAACTCCGCACCCTTGGTCAACAAGTACAATCAGCTATGGGCCAGGTTTCGGGTCTAGTAGATTTGCAACTAGAACCGCAAGTACCGATTAAACAGGTACAAATTCAATTTGACCGCGACGCAGCAGCCCGCTATGGTTTAACTATTGGTGAATTGTCAGAGATAGTAGAAACTGCACTGAATGGGCGAGTCGTTTCCCAAGTATTGGAGCAACAACAAACCTTTGATATGGTGGTTTGGTTGCAAGAAAAATACCGTAACAATATTGAAATTATCGGTAATTTGCTAGTTGATACACCCAACGGACAAAAAATTCCCTTAGCTCAAGTCGCAAAAATCAACTATGGTACAGGCCCCAATACCATCAACCGCGAAAACGTCTCCCGCTATATTGTTGTATCCAGCAACGTAGGTGGACGAGATTTAGGTTCTGTAATTAAGGATATTCGGGAGAGAGTTAAGCAACAGGTGCAATTACCCTCTGGATATTTTATTGAATACGGCGGTCAATTTGAAGCACAAGAAGGAGCGACAAAAACTTTACTTTCGGCTGGTGGATTAGCTTTTGTTGCGATCGCAGTCATACTTTACTTTGCCGTCAAGTCAATTCCTGCAACCATCATGATTTTAATTAATTTACCCTTGGCGTTAATTGGTGGTGTGGTTTCCATTGCCTTGACAAGTGGCATCATTTCCGTAGCTTCAATGGTAGGATTTATTACTCTATTTGGTGTGGCAGCACGTAACGGACTTTTGTTGGTTGAGAACTACAATGCAAGATTGGCAGAAGGACAACCTTTACCGCAGGTTTTGATGGAAGGTTCGATGGAACGCTTGACTGCTATTTTAATGACAGCGTTAGCATCTGCTCTGGGTATGGTGCCATTGGTAATTGGTAGTGGCGCTGGAAAGGAAATTCTTCAGCCACTAGCCGTTGTAGTATTAGGTGGATTGTTTACCTGTACCGCTTTAACCCTGTTAGTACTTCCAGCTTCCTATGTGCAGTTTAGGAGATTCTTAGTACCAAGAAAGGCTGAACCAATTATTCAGCCAGAAATTGCACGAGAAGCCAGAGCCTAATACAGCTTGGCGGAATTTGCAATGGGCTACGCCTCACTACGCTAACGGAATTAGGAATTCCTAATTCCTAAAGGTTTCATTGATTTGAAATAGGTGGTTTACTTACAACGTGCTGTATTAGTTTTTAATTTACAAAACATCAAGGAGTGTGAATTCATGAAATTTCTGAAAACCAGTTTAGTAATTGTTAGCAGTGTAGGATTAATTTTTTTGGGTGCTTGTAATGGTGGGAATCAAGCTGCTAACTCGGAAAGTGCTACTAAAACAGCAACTACAAAAACAGCTGCCAAAACTGAACCCGTTGCTAAAACTGGGGAAGCGCATAATGAAAACGACGGTCATGCTCATGATGAAAAAGGCGATCAATCTAATAATGGAGAGCATAAGGGTCAAGTTATAGAGTCGGGCAAATATCATTTAGAGTTCAAACCAGATATAGAAAAAGATTCTACTCATTTAGATATAAGCGTACACGGCGAGCAGGACAAAGCAATTACTGATGCCAAGCTCACGGCTCAAGTTCAGCTACCAGATGGCAGTAACAAAACCCTACAAGTTCCTTATAATAACGACGAGAAGCAATATTCAGCAAAGCTACCTGCAACTGCAACGGGAGAGTATAAAGTTGTGATTCAAACGGATGTCAAAGGTGAAAAATTTAATGGCCGCTTTACCTTTAAACGATAATCCGAGCAAATAAATAATTAGCGATAATAGACCTGTCTTGAAAATAGGGAGTGGGGAGTAGGGAGTAGGGAAAATAAATTTTCATTGCTCCTTGTGAGTGCAACTCATGGAATCTCTTGCAAAAATAAATTATGGTGCAATGGGGGATTTTAAAAATTTGCTTTCTATCTCTATCAGACATCCTAATGAGGTAACAAAAGTTCTCTGTATAGATTCTGATATGGATTTTTTCTAAAACTCTTAAATGTACCACAAAATAATTATGCAAGAGGTCTAATAGCAATATAAAGATAACCTGAGTTCGGGTTAAGCCAGAAGCTAAAAAGCTTATTCTGCAAGGATTGAGCAAAACTCTAAGTGATATAAGAAGCGAGTAAAGTGGAATCATTTTGTCAACATGGCTTACAAATGAGACTGAATATCAACAATATGCCTTATTGAGAATAGATTAAAACAGAGCTTCAGACCGAACAATGAGAAATCAAGGGTTTTGAGGATTTCTTATCCCGAACTCAGGTTAAAGATAGCTATTGTTCACCAACACAACTACGGTAGCCTAACAGTTATAGCGATTCACGACCTGGTGAGATACATTTTTAAAGCTACTAAACCTTTGCTAAAAAAACTTAGGTGTACCTCAGCTGCTAATGTTGAGAAAGACCCGGGTAATGAATAGCTTAGTAGGCAAGGGGGAGCTAAACTGCCCCTTCAAGTATTACTTAATTGGTGTTCTAGGTTGAACCTGGTAACGAGGTTTTGGAGGCTCCGCTTTCTGGCTATTGGGACTGGCGTATACTTGAGTTGAATAAACTCGTTTTGAAATTACTGCCTTTGAATGTCTAAATTTTTGGTAGAGAGTGAATTATTCAGTTAAATAATTATAGCGATTCTCGATCAGATGAGGTATATCCTCAAAGTTGAAATGATTTATATATGAAGTTATAAATATACCTCACCAGCATAGGAAACGCTATATGACAACATGGAAACAATTAACAATTTATGTTAGCGAGTTTGATTGTTGGGAACATCAACCCCTTCATCAAATTCTGCTCGGAATGGCTCGCAGACAAGGATTAACAGGGGTAACGGTAGTGCGAGCAATTTCTGGATATGGCAAACATGGCGTTTTTCGTACTCTAAATGAACTAGACCCGTCTACTGAGTCATCTGCATTACCGCTTCTCGTTACGGTTATTGATAGTGAAACTGCAATAACCGAATTTTTTTCCTTGGTCAAACATATGCTTAAAGACAAGTTTGTTACTTGTCAAACCATAGAAGTTCTCTCCACCGGAGTGTGAAAAACAGTCATGTCTCATAATCATAGTCATGGACACGACCACGGTGGCAGTAATTACAACCGCGCCTTTGTTATCAGTGTTGCCCTTAACACTGCTTTTGTCGTCATTGAGGCAACCTATGGCATTGTTGCTAACTCCCTTGCCTTGATTGCCGATGCAGGTCACAATTTGAGTGATGTTTTGGGTTTACTACTTGCTTGGGGAGCAAGCATCCTCGTCCGTCGTCGCCCGACATCACGTCGCACCTACGGGCTGCGTCGTTCTTCAATTTTGGCTGCGCTTTTAAACGCCGCTTTTCTCCTAGTTGTTTCTGGCGGTATTGGCTGGGAAGCAATTCAACGGTTTCGTGAACCTGCTCCGGTAGCAGGAGGAACGGTAATTACAGTAGCAGCTATAGGAGTTTTCATTAATACAGTAAGTGCTTTGATGTTCTTGTCGGGGCGTAAAAGTGACTTGAACATTAGAGGCGCATTTTTGCATCTAGTTGCAGATGCTGCGGTATCTGTAGGGGTTGTACTAGCTGGTATTGCAATTATTGCTACAGGTTGGCTGTGGTTTGATCCAGCGGTGAGTTTGATTGTTACTGTGGTGATTGTAGTTGGCACTTGGGGACTTTTGCAGGAATCCTTGAATTTGATTACAGATTCTGTACCAGCGGGAATAGAACCTTTGGCTGTCCGTACTTATCTAACCGAACTCCCTGGCGTGGCTCAAGTTCATGACCTACATATTTGGGCAATGAGTACCACAGAAACAGCGCTCACTGTTCACCTTGTCATCCCAGCAGGTTATCCCGGTGATACTTTTTTAGCACGGGTAGTCCGTGAGCTTCACGATAATTTCAGCATTGAACACCCAACCATTCAGGTGGAGACAGGCGATCCGAGTTACCAATGTCCTTTCGTTCCTGACAACCTAATTTAAGTCAATTGTTAGCTAGCTTGAAAAATAGCTTAGGGCGGAGGTAGGCAGCAAGATATGTTGCTGTAGTTGGAAAAATTCGCTCTTCAGCAAGTAATTAACATCACTAGTAGTTG
>NZ_CAWPNJ010000056.1:0-53324 GCF_963889195.1 Calothrix sp. FACHB-168 | reverse complement strand
CTGGTCATCTCGTAGCGCATAACGTCGAGTCATTGTTTCTCTATTTGGCTTATCCCAAGCATTACCTACTCAAGTTTACCTAATTGATGACACGCCCTAGAGTTTGCCAACTTCTTTGGCGATATTCTCCAACAACCTGCTTACATCCGCAAAGGGGAGACAGAAGAATATCTACCGCCTCTAGTTCTGACTCTCGCAAATGCTGCTCCTGAAGAAAGTTCAGTTAATATCCGACCGAACTATCAAGAACTTTTACCCCATATCGATCACTACTGGCTACCTGTACCCTCTAGCGGCTCTTTCCTCTATGCAGTAGAAGTACCTGAGAATGGCCCAGATACCTATTGGGTAAATTTGGCTCAAGCTTACGAAGAGTTAGATGATGCTACCAAACAGCAAATTGCTGGCTTGCAAATTCGTTACTTCAATTTCTATGGAAGTAGAGATCGGGATGAATATGGTAACCCGAAATATGCAGCAGGTCGCGCTCCTGAAGCTGGCGAAAGAGTAGCAATTCATCCTCTAGTTCGTACCCATCCAGATACAGGTAAAAAGATTCTCTTCTTTAATGCAGCTAGTGATGTAGACATCGTAGATTATGACCACGTAGAAGGCGCAAAACTAGTTGCAAAATTGCAAGAGCATATCAAACAACCCCGATTTGCTTATCGTCACCAATGGAGCAAGGGCGACTTGCTGTATTGGGATAACCAAGCAACTGCTCACTATCGCCCTGAATTTGAGGCCAATGCTACCCGTATTCTCAAACGAGTCAGCCTCCGGGGTAGCCGTCCTTTCTAAAGATTTAGCAATCTAAAAATAGAGAGCGAAATGCGATCGTTGATTGTTGACTGTTAACATTCAACGGTCAACAGTCAACACCACGGAATTGAAAACCATGATTAAACCTTATGTCCGGAAACGATTAATTTCCCGGCGAGATTTGCCAACTCTGATTACGGGCAATACGAATGGGAGAGCGCGAAAATCTACCTAATGAGGAATTCTCATGTCCAGTAAATTGGATTAAATTGCACAAAATGAACTGATTTGTCGCTGCAACCAGATGGATAGCAACCCCCAGCCCCAACCGCCCTTCCACGAAACCAATGAAAACACCCCAGAAATTGGCGGTGGGTTGCCTGTAATTGAGTATTGGGCAAAGCACACACTCTCACTTCAAGGGCCACATCTTTGGAAAACCCTGTTTCACAAGAGTGCTTGCCTGTCCTGCTCCTGGGGGACTGGTGGGCAAAAAGGAGGATTCACCAATGAAGCGGGTGAGAAACTGCAACGCTGCATGAAAAGTGTAGAAGCAATTTCAGCCGAAATCCAACCTGCGGTTCCAGTCCATTTCTTTGATTCCCATACAATTACTGACCTACAACAGCTATCTTCTATGGAAGCGGATCGATTGGGAAGACTTAGCTTCCCGGTGATTCGACGCTCAGGTAGTGAACATTATGAGCGCATTTCTTCGGAAGAGATTTATGCGATCGCCACAGATGCCTTTAATAAACCACCAGAGCGAGTAGCATCATACAGTTCTGGGCGTGGCTCCAACGAAGCGGCATTTTTACTACAACTGCTGCTGCGAACCCTGGGTTCCAATAATTTGGCAGATTGTTCAGACCTGTGCCATGCTCCTTCCACAACCGCACTCAAAGAGATGTTTGGCACAAACACCTCAATCGTCAGCCTGAAAAGCTTGAAGCAAGCAGATTGTGTGGTGTTAGCAGGGGCAAATTCTGCTTACAACCATCCACGTTTGATGAATGAGTTGATCAAACTGCGAGAGCGAGGTGGCAAAGTGATTGTAATCAATCCCGTGATGGAAATTGGCTTGGTGAAATTTGGCTCTCCGGCATTTCCAGTTAAGTCTTTGATTCCTGGTTCTGACATTGCTTCACTGTATCTCCAACCGATTCCGGGTAGTGATGTGGCTCTGTTTTTGGGCATTCAGAAAGCTTTAATAGAACAGGGATTTGTGCAATACGACTTTTTGCGAGCATATACCCAAGGGTGGGAAGCGGTATTAGGGACTTACAAAAAATAAATTACCCAAATTCCGTAGTGCGAGCATCTTGCTCGCTTTTGAACACCAGCGAGCAAGATGCTCGCACTACAAATTGATTGGGTATTGAAAAAATTGGATGTCCCTTAGAACAGGCGCGATCGCTTTCTTGGGAAACAATCACGGCTACCTGCGGCTTGTCCCAGGCAGAAATTGCCGCCGCAGCAACCATCATCGGCACATCAAAAGCTGTGGTCTTTGGTTGGGCAATGGGCATTACCCAACATACAAATGGTAATGTCAGTACCAACCATTTATGATCTTGTATGAATTTTTATCGTCCATAATTTAATTTAATTTTGTCTTATGTCTTCCTTAGAAATTGGCGTATTGTCAGCAATCGCATCAGGCAATTGAGTTTCTAATAAACGTAGAGGTTGGTATAAATAGAAGCCTACTGTGGTCAACATAGTCAGTATTCCCATAAGAATAAATAATAGGGCAATGCCGTATCCTTTCCCTATACCAATAATCTGTCCCAGGTTTCCGGCTAATAACCCTCCCGGAACAAGTAAAGGTTCAAAGACTCGATCGGCTAAGGGGCCTGCCACAAGACTAGCAAGCGGTAGAGATCCCCAAGTCAGCATACGTCGCAAAGCAAAAACTCGTCCCTGGACAGCAAGCTCAACTTTGCTTTGCCAAATAGCTTGATCGCAACTGTTGACAATGGGGAAGCCGAAGAAGTAGGTAAACGCAGCTGCAAAGAAAACTGGTGCTGCTGGTTTAACTCCAGCCATGACAATAGATAACCCACCCAACAGGGTAAAGCCCAGTAAAGCATGAATACGTTGCCGTGAACCACCCCAAAAGCTCATCACACAACTGCCAAGGAGCATACCACTGCCACCAATTGAGAGTACAGAGCCTAAGACAGTAGTGGAGGCAAAAGATAGAACTAAAGGTGTAATCAGTACGTTAACAGTTCCTACCAAAAAATTTTTGATAGTAAAAAATATCAACAATGCCAGTAGTCCGGGTCGAGTAGTGATGTATATCCAGCCATCCACCGCCTCCCGTAGCAAGGATTTGTTTTTCTCTTCATCTGCGATCGTAGTTTTGATTTTCGGGAATCGAACGAACATCTGCGTGGCGATCGCAACAAGCAAAGTCACGCTATCTAGCAATATCACACCTTGAAGATTGATTGTTTCAATTAATATTCCTGCTAAGACTGGTGCAATCAACCGTGATATTGCTTCCGCAAACTGTACCATTCCATTAGCACGCCCTAAGTGCTGTTTAGGAACAAGTAATGTTGTGATAGCAGCATAAGCAGGCCACTGGAAAGCACCAAAAATTGAACTAGTGGCAACAACAAGGTAAATTTGCCAAACTTGGAGTTGATCCAGCCACAGCAACAGTGCAATTGTCAGACTACTCAAACCTGCTCCAGCATCACTAAAAATCATTAACCAACGTCGATCCCATCTGTCCACTAACACGCCTGCTAATGGTGCTATAAAAAGACCTGGTAGTACCGAGAACAAGGAAATAAGTGCATACGGTGTAACTGATCCAGTTGTTTGATAGACCCAAACTCCCAGAGCAAAGCTTGTCAGACTAGAACCCAGCATTGAGACTAGTTGTCCAAACCAAATGAGAGTAAACACCCTCATATTTCGGGCTACACTGTGTTGAAACATAGGCATTTTTGCTTTTGTGAAGTACGAGAAAAAATAATTAACAGCAAATAGATGGGAATGAACAAGCTCAAAGCAAGCGAATTAATGCATGGAATAAATCCACGCATCGTTCGACTGATCGCTCACGACGAAGTCCAAAATCCACAATTTTTAATTAAAGCCCCTGCATTCATGCTGGTGGGTTAATCTAAAATCCAAAGTCCAAAATCCAAAATTGATTGACCAATGACCACTGACGCGGCGGTTTATTATCCCTCCTACCCCGGAGGGATAGCCGCCTTCGGTGAAGCTGCATATTAACGCCCTTCCTCTGGAAGTCTGGGGCTAAACAAACAAAGCCTGCCTGCGCCGGCTAAATTATATGCATTTTCATATTGAATTGGTATGAGGTTTGGTGAGCATTGTGTAGTATTTACCGTGTATTCTTGAGATTTTTTGATTACGCTATATCTTTTCGCACAATTATTAATCTTATGTAATCTGCTTGACAAGAACCAGAATACCATGATAATGATAATGATTATCATCTAGTTGTTAACAACAAAACTGATAAACTTTAGTAGTTTGTCACATAACTTCTAGTTAAAAAAATACCCACTAGCTTTTTGTGGGTTGTTGCTTCTAGGTCGTCCAAAAAGGCATAATAATATTGAATACACAGTGTTTGACACCAAACTCGCGCCTATGAGGTTTCAAGGTTTTTGCGATGATTAATAATGTTGGATCTTCCTGTTTAATGTCACCTAGCTGCTCAAAAAAATTGCTCTCGTTATCTTGGCTGAAGTTTGACATCTTGTCTTTTGACACAGGTAACAACTTAAATCATTATATGAATTTGTGTATGTAATTTAGAGCATTTGAGCCGTTAATTTTGTCAGTTGTTGATGATTTTTTATCAATCAAAGCTAGAGATTTGAGCATAAATTTGCTAGATAAATTTTCTATTCGACTTGATTGTATAAAAATCTAAATGTAGGAACGCAAAAATCTGATAACAGTCCCAATAAATCTGCTTTTTATTATATGTAATTGCCAATATTATTATTAATTAAAGAATCTTGCTTGAGCGAACTCATAACCATACTTAGTCAGTGGTATTAAAAATGGGCAATCAACCTTTAGATATGCTAATGGATTTTTCTACATTCATAGAAATTCTTCGGTTTCGAGCCAGTCAACAGCCCAACCAAAAAGCTTATTCTTTTTTGCTTGATGGAGAAACAGAAGCAGCCCATTTGACTTACCAGGAACTCGATTGTCAAGCTCGAACTATTGCAGCAAAGCTACAAAATTGCCTAGTCAGTGGAGAGCGTGCTGTACTACTGTATCCGCCAGGTCTAGAATACATTGCTGCCTTTTTTGGGTGTCTCTACGCTGGAGTCGTTGCCGTCCCTGCTTATCCGCCTCGGCTGAATCGACCCATGCCCAGATTAGCAGCGATCGCGGCTGATGCACAAGCAACTGTGGCACTGACAACCACCAAGATTTTGGCTCAGATAGAACATCAGTTGCAGCAAACTCCCAACCTCAAGTCCATGCAGTGGGTGACTACCGATAATCTTCACAGTGGACTAGAAAATAATTGGCAACAAACTCAACCTAGTAGTGATACCTTAGCTTTTCTACAATACACATCAGGTTCCACTGCCACACCTAAAGGTGTAATGGTGAGTCATGGGAATCTGCTGCATAACCAGCGCATTATTCAGCAGTCTATGGGGCATAGTTCCAAGACTATCTTTGTCGGTTGGTTGCCACTGTTTCATGATATGGGATTGATTGGGAATATGCTTCAGCCCCTATATTTAGGTATTCCCTGCATTCTCATGGCTCCTGTTGCGTTTCTACAGCGCCCTGTACGTTGGTTACAAGCGATTTCCCGATACAAAGCCACTACTAGTGGCGGGCCGAATTTTGCCTACGACCTCTGTGTGAATAAGATTACTCCCGAACAACGAGCGACTCTTGACTTAAGTAGTTGGGAAGTTGCTTTTAACGGAGCCGAACCCGTCCGTGCTGATACTTTGGAACGCTTCGCCGCAACTTTTGCTGACTGTGGTTTTCGCCGCGAAGCTTTCTACCCTTGTTACGGGATGGCGGAAACAACTTTGATGGTTTCTGGTGGACTGAAGACAGCCGCACCAGTAATGCAATCCTTTCAGCAAACGGCGCTGGCTGAAAATCAAGTTGTTCCGGCGGTTGGGGACAAAATTCTCGTCTCTTGTGGTCAAACCCTAGAGGATATGCAGATAGTCATTGCCAATCCTGATACTTTGACTTGTTGTAACAGTAATGAAGTAGGTGAGATTTGGGTTGCAGGTGGGAGCGTCGCTTCAGGCTACTGGAAGCAGATAGAACAGACACAGCAGACTTTCCAAGCTTACCTGCAAGATACTAGAAAAGGCCCTTTTCTGCGGACGGGAGACTTGGGATTTTTACACCAGGGCGAACTCTTCATTACTGGTCGGCTGAAAGATTTAATTATCATCCGAGGGCGTAACCATTACCCTCAAGACATTGAACAAACAGCACAACAAAGTCACCCAGCACTGCAACCAAACAGTAGTGCAGCATTTGCCGTGGAAGTTGATGATGAGGAACGGTTGGTACTGACGATAGAGGTAAAACGCACATATCTCAAAAATTTGGCTGGGGATGAAGTTATTAGAGCCATTCGTCAGGCAATAGTAGAAGAATATGAACTGCAAGTTTATGCGGTGTTATTGCTGAAAACTGGCTCTATCCCCAAAACTTCTAGTGGCAAGATTCAGCGTCATGCTTGCCGATTAGGATTTACTAATAACAGTCTAGATGTTGTACATAGCAGTATTCTAGAACAGTCTAATTCTAGAGTTAGCTTGTTGAGCAGTGAAGCGCAACAGTCAGAGTTAGTTGGTAGTTTACAACAGCTAGTAGCGCAAGTTTTGAAAATAGAGCGATCGCATTTAAATTACCACCAGCCTTTGAGTAATTTAGGTATCGATTCTTTAACCGCTATTGAACTACAAAACCGCATCGAAACTCAACTAGGTGTCGTCTTACCAATGGCGGACATTCTCGCAGGTGCTTCGATTGCAGATTTAGCCAGCTTAATACAGATATCAAAAGAAATCCCTATCCCTCCAGTACCACAAGCTGTCACTGAATACCCTCTTTCATACAGTCAGCAGGCTTTGTGGTTCCTGCATCAACTCTCACCTTCCAGCCCCGCCTACAATATTGTCAATGCTGTAGGTTTGCATGGTGAACTCGATATTACTGCTCTGCAACGTACATTTCAAATACTAGTAGACCGTCATCCATGTTTACGAACTACCTTTAGTGCGAACCAAGGAACAGCCACCCAACATATCCACGAACACCTAGAGGTTTGTTTTCAGCAAGAAGACGCTGCAACCTGGAGTGAAGAAGTTCTCAAAAACCGCTTAATCGCAGAAGCTCACCGCCCCTTTAATCTGGAAACTGGCCCCTTAATGCGGGTGCTGTTGTTCACGGGGTTAAACAATGAACATATCCTACTGTTGGCTGTACATCATATTGTGGCTGACTTCTGGTCTTTAACAGTGCTTGTCGATGAGTTGAGAATTATTTACCAAGCACAAAAAGCTGGTGAGCAACATCATCTCATTCCCCTCAGCCATTCGTACATAGACTATGTTCGTGCTGAGAGAGAAATGCTGGCTAGTCCTTCAGGTGAAAGGCTTTGGTCATACTGGCAACAACAACTCTCAGGGGAATTACCAGTTTTAAATTTACCTACTGACCGACCCCGACCACCGATGCAAACTGATCGAGGGGCTTCGCAGTTATGCAAACTGAATGCAGATTTAACAGCAAAACTCAGAGCTTTGAGTCAAGCTAACAATACTACCCTCTATACAACCTTGTTAGCAGCTTTTGTGGTGCTGCTCTACCGTTTATCCGGTCAAGAAGATATCTTAGTGGGTTCGCCAACCACAGGTAGAAGTCGGGCAGATTTAGCTGCATTAGTTGGGTATTTTGTCAACCCTGTGGTGGTGCAATCGCATATTTCAGGAAATCCCAGTTTTGAGGCGTTCCTCAAGCAAGTGCGTTCTTGTGTACTGGATGCTTTCAGACATCAAGATTACCCTTTTGCGCGGTTAGTTGAGCAACTACAACCAGTGCGCGATCCCAGTCGTTCGCCACTGTTTCAAGTGATGTTTGTTTTCCAGCAAGCGCACCTACTGAACGGAGAAGGTTTGGCTGCATTTGCCTTGGGAGAAACAGGCGCAAGCATCAAATTAGGGGATTTAGAGCTAGAATCTCTGCATTTACCTGGGCGGATAGCTCAGTTTGATTTGACGCTGATGATGGCTGAGGTTGATGGTGTGTTGTCTGCTTCTTGGCAATACAATACAGATTTGTTTGATGCTGCTACTATCGTCCGGATATCCGAGCATTTTGAAACATTACTAGGAGGAATTGTTGTCAATCCACAGCAACAGATTGCAAATTTACCACTATTAACCGAGTCCCAACAGCATCAACTATTGGTGGAATGGAACACTATTGAGCATAACTTACTTACAGGTAATGAAAAATCGAACCACAGAGAACACAGAGAACACAGAGAACACGGAGGAATAAGAGTTTCAGAGAGTTTTGGTGTAAGTTATATCTGTCTCCATCAACGGTTTGAGGTTCAGGTTCAGCAAACACCAGACGCAGTTGCACTAGTATTTGAACAAGAATGGCTTACTTACCGAGAATTGAACCAACGAGCGAATCAATTAGCCCATCATTTGCAAGCTTTAGGTGTAAAACCAGAAGTATTGGTGGGTATTTATCTAGAACGCTCCATAGAGATGGTGGTTGGGATTTTGGCAATTCTCAAGGCTGGCGGCGCTTACGTCCCTCTAGATCCCACCTATCCCCAAGAACGTCTAGCTTTTATGTTAGATGATGCTCAGGTTGCAGTATTGTTAACTCAGGAGAAATTACTTGCAAGTTTACCTGAGTGTGGGGCGCAGATTGTTTGTTTAGACAAAGAGCGTGAAACTTTAGAGTTATTGTCAGTAGATAATGTAGTGAGTCAGGTGAATCCCAGTAATCTGGCTGATGTAATTTATACCTCTGGCTCGACTGGTAAACCCAAAGGTGTTTTAGTTACGCACCAGAACGTAATGCGGTTGTTTGCTGCCACTCAATCGTGGTTTAATTTTAGCGATCGCGATGTTTGGACAAATTTTCACTCCTACGCTTTTGATTTCTCAGTTTGGGAGATTTGGGGCGCTCTCCTTCACGGTGGACGGCTGGTGGTAGTTCCCTACTGGATTACGAGATCGCCAGATGCATTTTATCAGTTGTTATGTACCGAAAAGGTGACAATCCTCAATCAAACACCCTCTGCTTTTCGTCAACTCATAGGTGCAGAAGAAGAAGCAGGTGACACTGGAACCTTGGCTTTAAGAAAAGTGATTTTTGGTGGTGAGGCTTTAGAAATTGGGAGTTTACAGCCCTGGTTTGAACGTCACGGAGATAGTAAGCCGCAATTGGTGAATATGTACGGGATTACGGAGACAACCGTACATGTAACCTATCGTCCCATAACTATGGCGGATTTAAGCCAAAAACCTGGTAGTCCCATCGGGTATCGGATTCCTGATTTGCAAGTATATCTATTAGATTCACAACAGCAACCGGTTCCCATTGGGGTGGCTGGTGAACTTTACATTGGTGGTGCGGGTGTAACTCGTGGTTATCTCAATCGCCCGGAATTGACTGCGGAAAGGTTTATTATCAATCCTTTTGAAAAAGCAGAGGAGCAGGGGAGCAGGGGAGCAGGAGGAGAATTTTTAACTTCTCACTCATCACTCAGCACTCTCAAAAATCGCTTATATAAAACTGGAGATTTGGCTCGTTACTTACCCAATGGCGAACTTGAATATTTGGGACGCATCGATCAGCAAGTAAAGATTCGTGGGTTTCGGATTGAGTTGGGAGAGATTGAGGCTGTTTTGTGTCAACATCCGGGGGTTCGAGAAGCGATCGCACTGATTCAAGAACCCAATCATCAGCAAAAACCAGCAAATCCCGTAAATGAGCTAGGAGATAGGGAAGCCATCAATGCTTTTCGGCGCTTATTAAAAGGCAAATCTGCGAAAATAGAAGCTGAGGGTCAATTAATTGTTTATTATGTCTGCAAACATGAAAGCGCACCCACGGTTAGCGAACTGCGGCGTTTTCTGAGGGAAAAATTGCCAGACTATATGATTCCCAAAGCGTTTGTGCTATTGGATGCCATTCCATTGACACCTAATGGTAAAGTAGATCGGCGATCGCTTCCCATACCGAGCAAGACAAGACCTGAATTAGACAACGCTTTCGTGGCTCCTCGCACTTCCATTGAGAAGATATTAGCCGAAATTTGGTCAAATGTATTGGGGATTGAACGAGTAGGTATCCATGACAATTTTTTTGAGATTGGAGGAGACTCTATTCGCAGCATCCAAGTCCGAGCCAAAGCGATAGAAAGAGGCTTAAATTTTTCACTACCGCAACTATTTCAACATCAAACTATCTATACTTTGGCGCAAGAAATTACTACTATTGCACCGAGTACTCCAGCAACAACAACAAAGCCTTTCAGTCTGATTTCGGAAGCCGAACGCCAAAAACTACCCAGCAATGTGGTAGATGCTTATCCTTTAGCTAGAGTCCAAGCAGGGGTGATTTTTCACAGTCAGTATTGTCCTGACTTACCGATGTACCATGATGTCTTTCTTTATCATTTGCAAGTTCATCTGGATGTTGAACTTTTTGAATTAGCTTTGCAGCAGCTTGTGGCTTACCATCCCATATTGCGGACTTCCTTCGATTTGACCAACTTTAGGGAACCTCTGCAATTAGTTCATCAAACTGTTAGAGTACCATTTCAAGTACAGGATTTACGGAGTCTATCGCCAGAACAACGAAAAAAAGCTTTAGCAGATTGGATTGAAGTGGAAAGAAACACTCACTTTGACTGGTCTTTTGCTCCCATCATCCGCTTTTTTATTCAACGTTTAACAGATGAGTCGTTTTATTTTACTTTGAGCTGTCACAACTCAATTCTTGACGGTTGGAGTAAGTCTTCCCTACTGACAGAATTGTTACATCGTTATTACGCCCTACTGAATGGCGATCGCTTTATCGAATCCCCTCCAGTAATTACCTATCGGGATTTCATCGCCTTAGAGCGTTCGGTGCTAAATTCTCCAGAATGTCGGGCATTTTGGACGAAAAAGCTAGAAAATTGTCTCACCACAAAAATTAAAAGTTGGCATAATTGCGATCGCCAAACAGACGCACCACAAATAGCTGTCTTAGATGTCCCCATTTCCCCCCAAGTTTCCGAGGGACTGAAGAAACTGTCTCGATTAGCACAAGTTCCCCTGAAAAATGTCTTGTTAGCAGCACATATCAGAGTTATGAGTTTGTTGAGTGGTGAAACCGATATTCTCACAGGACTTGAGTCTAATGGTCGCTTAGAAGAAGCCGATGCAGAAAAGACCCTAGGAACTCATTTGAACACAGTACCATTTCGCTTCCAACTGACAGGAGGAACTTGGGTAGATTTGGTACAGCAGGTATTTGCAGAGGAACGGGAATTGTTACCTTTCAGACGTTTTCCCTACGCAGATTTACAACAATTAAGTGGCCGCCAACCTCTACAGCCTTTAGTAGAGACTGTGTTTAACTACACGCATTTTCACATTTTCCATACTCTTGAGACTTTAGAAGGACTGGGAATTGTCGGCGCTCAAGGGTTTGGTGAAACCCATTTTGGTTTAAAGGTAGAGTTTAATCGCAATCATACATCCGATGGCATACAACTCGATTTAGAATGTGACTTGAGAAACATTCCTCAAGGGCAACTAGAAGCCATTGGTCGTTATTTCAGTGAGACATTAACGGTAATGTCTTCCCAACCGTTTGAGCGTTATGAGTCTCAATGTTTGCTCCCAGAGTCAGAACAGCATCAGATTTTAGTGGAGTGGAATAATACAGCCAGGGAATATCCCCAGGATTTACTGATCCATCAACAGATTGAAGTGACTGCTGCAAAAAACCCTGATGCGATCGCTTTAGTCTTTGGTGATGAACAACTAACCTATCAAGAATTAAATCATCGTGCTAATGCAGTTGCCCACCACCTACGTAACTTAGGCGTTAGTCCCGATGTCCCAGTCGCAATTTATCTAGAGCGTTCCCTAGAAATGATCGTGGGAATTCTGGGTATTCTTAAAGCTGGTGGTGCTTATCTTCCCTTAGATCCAGCGTATCCTCAAGCACATCTGGCTGTGATTCTGGAAGATGCCCAAGTACCAGTTTTACTGACTCAAACACATTTATTAACAAGACTTCCTGCCCATAAAGCTGAAGTAGTTTGCCTAGATTCACACGGAAATACCTGGAGTCAGGAATGCACAGACAACCCGATCAATCACAATACTCCAGAAAACCTCGCTTATATTATCTATACCTCCGGCTCCACAGGTCAACCCAAAGGAGTGCTAATTACTCACCAAAACTTGCTTCACTCAACTAGTGCGAGGATGAGCTACTATCAACAACGAGTCAGCAGTTTCTTATTGCTTCCATCCTTCGCCTTTGATAGCTCAGTTGCATGTATATTTTGGACGCTTTGTCAAGGAGGAACCTTAGTACTGGTGCAGGAGGGTAGCCAAAAAGACATATGGCAGTTAGGAAAAGCGATCGCTCAACATCAGATTTCCCATTGGTTGAGTGTTCCTTCCTTATATAAAGCTCTTTTAGCACATATAGATTCCAGAGAGTTAACTTCTCTTAGCACCGTCATTGTCGCAGGGGAGATATGTTCTAGCGAGTTAGTACAACATCACCGTCAACTACTACCTTCCACATCCTTATTTAACGAATATGGCCCCACAGAAGGAACAGTCTGGAGTAGCGTTTACGATTGTCAAAACCATGATATAACGACTCCTGTTGCGATCGGTCGCCCCATTGCCAACACCCAGATATATTTGCTTAATTCTTACGGACAACCAGTACCAATTGGAGTTCCGGGAGAACTGCACATTGGTGGTTTTGGTATAGCCAAGGGATATCTTAACCGCCCAGAACTAACAGCCCAAAAGTTTATTCCCAACCCGTTTAGGGATTTTAGATTGCCGATTTTAGATTTTAGATTGGGAGATTTTAGTGAGGATTCAAAATCTTGTGAAACTCACGCACAATTTAGCAATCCAAAATCTAAAATCCAAAATTCAAAATCGAATCTCTTGTATAAAACCGGGGATTTGGCGCGTTATTTACCTGATGGGAACATCGAGTTTTTAGGACGTAGTGATTATCAGGTGAAACTAAGAGGATATCGGATTGAACTAACAGAAATTGAAGCGGTTTTATTGCAACATCCGATTATTCGAGAAGTTGTTGTCATCGTCAGACAAGAAAATTCGGGTAGCAAACGCTTAATTGCTTATATAGTCCCTAAACAAAGACCCGCACCTACCAAGGGTGAATTGCAAAATTATTTGAAACAGAAGTTACCAGAATATATGATACCTACTGCCTTCCTTATCCTAGATACTTTACCATTAACTCCCAATGGCAAAGTTGATCGCCAGAGTTTACCAGCACCAGAACAAACACAATCTGAAGATGAAAAAATGGCTCAAATTCTCAAAATGCTGGAGGAACTTTCAGAAGATCAAGTCAAAACAATGCTTTCCCAGAAAAAGTTATCAATACAAACTTAGTACAACACTTCATTACTAGCAAACTTTCTGCGTACCTTTGCGTTTAAATTCCCCCTCAATTCCCTAAGATTTTACGCAAAACCCATAAATAGCATTGCTTCAAAATCTCCAAATAATCCAAAATCCAAAATCTAAAATCCAAAATCGCCATGAGTGACGAACTTTTAAAGCGTATTGAATTACTTTCAACAGAAAAGCGTGAACTTCTAGAAATGCTGATGAAAGAAGCAAGCACAGAAGTACAAACTAACTATATAGCTCCCCGTACACCAATAGAAGAGGCACTTGCTAGCATTTGGAGTCAAGCATTGGGAATTAAACAAGTAGGTATTCATGATAACTTTTTAGCTCTGGGAGGCGATTCAATTCAGAGTATTCAAGTTGTCGCCAAAGCTCATCAGTTAGGTCTGCAACTTAGTACCAGTCAGTTATTTGAATATCCCACCATTGCGGAATTAGCAACAGTTGTCGGTACAATTTTGGTGCGTCAAGCTCAACAAGAGCCAATCAAGGGAGCAATACCCCTGACACCTATACAAAAGTGGTTCTTTGAGCAAAACTTTCCAGAACCTCACCATTGGAATCAAGCCGTTTTACTAGAATTACAACCAGGACAAGACCCAGCTTTGTTAGAAACAGCTTGTCAGAAATTGTTAGAACATCATGATGCGCTGCGTTTGCGTTTTGCACAAAAACAAGGAATCTGGGAACAGGTGAATCAAGGTTTAGGAGAAACAGTAGCTTTTGCTCAATTCAACTTATCAAATGTGTCTGAAACAGAACAAAAATCTGCCATTGAAAAGATAGCATCTCAACTACAAAGCAGCTTAAATTTATCTCAAGGGCCGTTAATGAAAGTTGCTTTTTTCCATCTCGGTTCTCATCAAACCAGCCGCTTGTTGTTGATTTTACATCACCTGATAGAAGATGCCTTTTCCTTGCGGGTACTTGTGGAAGATTTGCAAA
This sequence comes from Calothrix sp. FACHB-168, assembly GCF_963889195.1. Classification (NCBI taxonomy): domain Bacteria; kingdom Bacillati; phylum Cyanobacteriota; class Cyanophyceae; order Nostocales; family Calotrichaceae; genus Calothrix; species Calothrix sp. FACHB-168. The sequence goes on along the minus strand of NZ_CAWPNJ010000056.1, from coordinate 38,895 downwards.
CAGCTTATCAGCAACTTCAGCGCCAAGAAATTATCAATCTTCCACCAAAAACAACTGCTTTTCAGCAATGGTCTTGTCTGCTGATGAACTACGCTAACTCATCAGAACTTAAACAAGAGTTAAATTATTGGTTGACAGACTCAAAACCAATTAGCCCTTTACCTGTGGATTTAACAGGAGGTGCGAATATTGAAGCATCAACTCGCATTTTATCAGTATCTCTCACACCAGAAGAAACTCGTATACTGCTACAAGAAATTCCGGCAAAATATAAGACCCAAATTAATGAAGTGTTACTCACAGCTTTAGCACAGACTATTTCCCAATGGACAGGGATGGATAATTTGCTGATTGACTTAGAAGGACATGGACGTGAAGAAGTGATTTCGGGAGTGGATTTATCTCGTACAGTGGGCTTTTTTACTTCCGTATTTCCTGTGTATTTGAGTATAGAGAAGTCTCAAGCATCCATTGATATTTTAATGTCAATGAAAGAACAAATTCGCCGGATTCCCAAGCGGGGAATAGGTTATGGTTTGTTACGTTATTGTTGCGAAGAGCGAAGTGAGGTAGAAAAATTAAGTAAACTTCCCCAAGCTGAAATTATTTTTAATTACTTAGGACAATTCGATAGCGTTTTTGGAGAATCTTCCACCTTTCGATTAGCTAGTGAATCCCCAGGTGTGACTATCAGTCCTAGTGCTAGTCGTTCTCACCTGTTACAAGTAATAGGGAAAGTCATGGGAGGACAGCTAGAAATTAGTTGGGGATATAGCGAAAATATTCATCTGAAATCCACCGTAGAACAACTAGCTATTGATTTTATAGAGAAATTGCGATCGCTAATTGCTCTTTGTCAATCTACAGATACGGTAAATTTTACACCCTCAGACTTTCCCGAAGCCGAATTAACTCAAGAAGAACTCAATCAGCTTTTCCTCAACTAATAAGGATATCCTCAAATCTTACTCTCTGCGCCTGTAGCGTGATACCTCCTCAGCCACACCAAATCTTTAGATATGAACCCTAAAAATATCGAAGATATCTACACACTCTCGCCTACACAACAGGGGATGTTTTTTCACATCCTCGCTAATCCTGACTCTGGGATGTATTTTGCACAACAAATGTGCATTTTACATGGAAAGTTTAACTTCTTCGCCTTTGAGCAAGCTTGGCAAAAAGTAGTAGCTAGACATCCAACCTTAAGAACAGCTTTTGTTTGGGAAGGGCTGAAAAAGCCAATTCAAATAGTTCACCGCCAAACAACATTATCAATAATTCAGTATGACTGGTCTGAACTTTCTCCTACTGCTCAAGAAGCGCAGTTACAAGATTATTTACAAGCAGATAGAAAGCGAGGTTTCAATCTTTCTCAGCCACCTTTAATGCGTCTAGCAATTATCCGAATAGCAGCAAACACCCATCAGCTAATTTGGAGTAGTCACCACTTAATTTCCGATGTTTGGTCTGATGCTATCCTGCTCAAAGAAGTTTTTACTTTTTATCGAGCATTTGACGAAGGCAAAAATATTGAGTTACAACCAAGCCGTCCCTATCGAGACTATATCACCTGGTTAAAACAACAGGATTTAACAGCAGCAGAAAAATTTTGGCGGCGAGAAATTCAGGATTTGAGAATACCTACTCCTCTAGGAATAGACGAAAATAACCGGAAATTATCTAATCAAGAAGAACATTATGCTCAACAGGAAGTTGAATTTTCTCTGAATACCACAGAAGCATTAATTTGTCTAGCAAAACAGGAGCATTTAACCTTAAATACCCTATTAATGGGAGCTTGGGCTTTACTTTTAAGTCACTATAGCAGCAACAAAGATGTGGTTTTTGGCACAGTTTTGTCTGGTCGTCCAGTTAATTTGGCGGGAATTGATGCTATGGTTGGGCTTTTTGTCAATACTTTACCTGCAAGGGTGAAAATATCTGCTGAAGATTTACTTTTGCCTTGGCTGAAATCTTTACAAATCCAACAAATAAATTTGCGTAATTATGAATATAGTCCCTTAGCACAGGTTCAAATTTGGAGTAATGTCCCTAAAGGTTTACCTTTATTTGAAAGTATTCTAGTAGTTCAAAACTCCAAAGTTGATATTTCTCAATTAGGTACACAACACTTAAAACTTGATAATATTCGTTCGGTTGCGAGTACTCATTATCCTTTAGCAATTGTCGCAATACCCGGCGCAAATTTAGGGCTACATCTGCTCTATGATTTACGCCGATTTTCTGGTGTGACGGTTACTAAAGTCTTGAGCCATTTTCAAGAAATTATTAAAGCTATGGTCGCAAATCCTGATAGTCAATTGGGGAATTTAATTAAAATAATTGATGACTTGGAGAAAAAGGAAAAATCTCTGGCTTTAGAAGCACGTCGGCAATTAAATGCTAGCAAGTTAAAGAGTATTAGACCACAGGTGATGGGATTATAGCAAGTGTGTTTGAGTTATGAGAATTGTTTTTTGGCGTTGCTGATTGAGAATATGAATTTACCTCACGCAGAGACGCAGAGTCGCAGAGAGTAAGAATTGAGAAGAGTTGATTTTTGACTTTCATATTCAAATTCAGCAATGTTTTTTTAAAACAACGATATGAGGTAAATGAGAATACACAGAAGAAAGGAAAGGGAGGGGTGTGATTTATGTGCGGTATTGTGGCAATGTTCTCGACAGGAGAGCCAATTTCAACAGAGGCGTTAGCAAAAGCAACCCAGAGGTTAAGCTATCGTGGCCCAGACAAGCAGTCTCAGTGGATAGCAGCTCATCAACTAGTGGGACTGGGACATACACGGCTCAGTATTATTGATTTGACCACAGGAGACCAGCCCATTGCAAATGAAGATGGGCAATTACATGTTATTGTCAATGGGGAGTTTTACGATTTTGAACGAATTAGGTGTGAGTTAAAACACAAGGGACACCGATTCAGTACTTGTTCTGACAGCGAGATTGTTCTCCATTTATATGAGGACTTGGGGACACAATGCCTACATCATCTCCGGGGAGAGTTTGCATTTATACTGTGGGATGAGTCGAAGCAACTGCTTTTTGCTGCCCGCGATCGCTTCGGTATTAAGCCACTTTTCTATACAATTGTTGGTGACATCCTTTATTTAGCATCGGAAGCCAAAGCTTTATTTGCCGCAGGTGTTCCGGCTCGTTGGGATCAGGAATCATTTTTTCAACAGTTATTTCTTTACGCCAACCAAGACCGGACATTATTTGCAGGTGTCTATCAAGTACCACCCGGTCATTATCTTTTGGGAACACGCGACGGTGTAAAACTTGTACGTTATTGGGATCTTGATTATCCAAGAGACGATGATTCACAACCACGATACACAAATACTGAATATATTGCACAAATTCGGCACAAATTGGAAGAAGCTGTTAAAATTCGGCTACGCGCTGATGTGCCAGTAGGTAGTTTTCTCAGTGGTGGACTTGATTCATCTGCTGTCTTTGGTATAGCAGCAAAACATAGTTCCCAGCCAGTTCGAGCTTTTACTGTCACCTTCGATGAAACTGGTTACAATGAAGAAGCAATAGCCCGCGAGACAGCAGCAAGGGTAGGAGCAGAGTTTCAGCCCATTCTCCTCAAACAATCTGATTTTGCTGACCATATTACTGATGCGATTTGGCACGCCGAGACGTTAGATACTAACTCCCGTGGTGTTGCCAGATATTTACAAAGTCGCGTGGTACATGATTCAGGCTATAAAGTTATTTTATCCGGCGATGGTTCTGATGAAATATTCGCTGGATACGGTCATGTAAAACAAGACTTGCGGCTTAATCATACAAAACAGGAATTAGAAAATACTTTACCCAATAGCACGCCCGCTTTCTTAGCAAGCGTCCAACAAACCTTGGGGTTTGTGCCATCTTGGTTAAAAAATGTAGCTGTAGATAGAGCTTTTTTTCCTGTTTTACTTGCACCTGATTATGCTTTCAAATTTGCTAAACAAGATGTTTATCGCTTCTTTTTAGAACAGTTTGATTTTCCCGGACAACTTGCGGGGCGAAATCCAATTATTCAATCATTATATTTGTGGTCTAAATCAATTTTGCCTAATTATTCATTATTTGCAGAACGTTTAGAAATGGCACACGCTGTTGAGATTCGTGTCCCATTTTTAGATCATCATCTCTTCGAGTTAGTGCGTGAAATACCAGTTTCGCTGTTAACTCATGGAATGCAAGAAAAATATCTACTCAGGGAGGCGGCTCGACCTTTTTTGACAGATACAGTTTATCACCGTCCAAAGCATCCTTTTACTGCTCCACCTGCTACTTTGACAAGCAACAATCGCCTGTACACATTAATGCAAGAATCTTTACGGAGTTCAGTTATGGCATCAATACCTTTCTTTGATCAAAAAACAGTTATTGCTTTGTTAGATAAACTTCCCACAATGACAGAACGTCAACGTATTGCCATAGATTCAACCTTATTAATGCTTTTATCTACCTATATTCTTCACACTCAATATCATTTGTAATTTGTTTCAGACTATATACTCAAAAAAGAAACTTAAATATGAATAATTCCTCCAAAAGCTTGCCAAAAAACTCAGATGAGAGATTAAATGAATTTCTGAGAATCGTCAAAGGATTACAAACGCGCCCACCAACACAGCCTGGGCAAAATCCTGATTTCTTTTATCCAGGCTTGACTGCTAAACCTTGGCATAATTGTGCTGATTTTGAATGGATAAAAAATCTAGAAGAATCATTCCAAATAATTAAAAATGAATTATTTAATTTATATAATAAAAAAGGTTTCGTATCATATATGCAACCAGAAACATCTGACAATTATAGACAACGTACTGATTGGTTCCAATACTATTTTTACCTCCAAGGCAGAAAATTTGAGGAGAACTGTCTTCATTGTCCAGAAACAACAAAACTTTTGGAAGCAATTCCCAGACGCACAGGAGTAGCCTGTTTTTCTGCCTTAAGTCCAAACACAATTATAGAACCGCATTGTGGCCCGACAAATGCCAGAATTAAATGTCATTTAGGCTTAAAGATACCTTTGGGATGTTCTATCCGTGTTGGAGACGAAACAAGAACATGGGAAGAAGGAAAGTGTTTGGTATTTGATGATTCTTTTGAACATGAAGTTAGGATTAATGCTAGCTCAAGTAGAATTGCTTTGATTGTGGATGTTTGGCATCCTGAACTGACAGACATTGAAGTTAATGCTCTTGAGTCACTTGAGCAGACTGAATTTGCAGAGTATATCCAAGAAGGTTGGCGGGTAGTAGATGAGACAAAACCTCACATCCTAACAAAGGATTGGTGGAGAGAGTAAGAATTCAGAAATCACAAGTCATATCTGATTGATGATTAGTTAATTACTACACAAATCATTGATTTATCAATTGTTTTTTATATTTAATAGAGGATAAATTGAGCAAATGCAAGCTGATATTATTGAAGGATTTCAAATCTCGCCTCAGCAAAAACGTCTCTGGTTACAACAGCAGAACAGTGTAGCTTATTGCGCTCAGTTAGCTATACGAATTGCAGGTAATCTCAATATTCAGCAGATACAAGAAGCCTTACATCAGGTTGGAGAACGACATGAGATTTTTCGGACAAGTTTACAAGTAGTAGATGAAATAAAAAAACCAATTCAAGTTATCCAAAAATCTCTTAATATTTTATGGCGATATGTTGATTTAAGCGGATGTTCAAAAGAGAAGCAACAAAATAGCATTAATGATTTTTGGGCTGAGGAGAGTAGATATATTTTTGATTTAAAAGAAATTGCTATTTTACGTCCTACTCTAATTACTCTGTCTCAACAAGAATATATTTTAGCGATCGCTTTACATTCTCTTTATGCTGATGGGTGGACTCTGAACAATTTAGTCAGAGAAATTATTACTTTATACAAAATCCAGAATCAGCAATCATTAGCTGCACCAATTCAATATATTCAATTTTCGGAATTACAAAATGAATTAATAGAATCGGTGGATTCCCAAACAGCAATCAAAGGGTGGCGTAACCAGGATATTGATTCTCTGCTGAATCTTAAGCTGGTGATGGAAAATCAGCTTTTGGAGCCAAGAGAATTTGCACCCAAAGTTTTATCATGCACTATTAATTATGACTTGGAGATGAAAATTAAAGCAATTCTCCGGGAACATAATATTTCAGGTAATGTATTTTTTCTAGCTTGTTGGCAAGTCTTACTTTGGCGACTAACTGGACAATCAGATTTAATAGTAGGAATTATCTGTAATAATCGAGTTTATGAAGAACTCCAAGACATGATGGGACTGTTTGCTAAGTGCTTACCAGTTCAATGTTGTTTAGAAGAAAACGCTAAATTTAGTGAGGTGATTACAAAGGTTAGCGAATCAATAAGCCAAGTAGAAGAATGGCAAGAGTATTTCTGTTGGGAACAACTAATTAATGAAGCTCATAATAGAGAAAAATTGCCGTTTTTTCCCTACTGCTTTGAATTTGAGGAACGCCAAACAACTTGTTTAGCCGATGAAATCTCATTTACAGTTGATAAAAAGTATGTCTGCTTTGACCAATTCAAAGTCAAGTTGTCTTGTGTAGATATAGAAGGTGGCTTGACTACAGAATTTCACTATGATTCTAGTTTATTTTCAGATACAGCAATTGAAAATTTAGTAGAACAATTTTATACATTATTAGAAAGTGCTGTTAGTAATTCCAATATATTAATTAGTAACTTACAAATTCTCAGTGCAACCGAGCGTCAAAAACTGTTATTTGAATGGAACAATACAAAAGCAGATTATCACCAAAAACAATGCCTGCATCAGTTATTTGAGAGTGTTGTGGAACAAACACCTAATGCAGTAGCGGTGGTGTTTGAAGATGAACAACTAACCTACAGTGAACTCAATGCTAGAGCAAATCAACTAGCACATTATTTACAACAACTGGGAGTCAAACCAGAGGTATTGGTTGGCATTTGTGTAGAGCGATCGCTCTTTCTCATCATAGCTCTACTAGGGATTCTCAAAGCTGGTGCAGCTTATGTACCCTTAGATCCAACCTATCCCCGCGAACGGCTGGCTTTGATGTTAACAGATGCCCAAGTTCCCATACTATTAACTCAGCAGCACTTGGTCAAAGATTTACCAGAATGTCAAACCAAAGTAATCTGCTTAGATAGTGACTCGCAAATTGCCCAAAATAGCCAGTCAAACCCTATCAATCAGACAACACCTGAAAATTTAGCTTATGTGATCTACACTTCTGGATCAACTGGTACTCCTAAAGGTGTTTTGGTGACTCATGGAAATGTCACTAGGCTATTAAAAACAACTGAGTCTTGGTTTAACTTTAACCACAATGATGTGTGGACTCTGTTTCATTCAATTGCTTTTGACTTCTCAGTTTGGGAAATCTGGGGAGCATTGCTTTATGGGGGAAGGTTGGTGATAGTACCTTACTGGTTGTGTCGCTCACCCAAAGACTTCTACAATTTGCTGTGTCAAGAAAAAGTTACCGTACTTAACCAGACTCCTGGAGCCTTTCGCCAACTTATCCAAGTAGAAGCATCTTCGGAAACTGGATTAGATTTGGTTTTGCGCTGGGTGATTTTTGGTGGAGAAGCTCTTAACCTCCAAAGTTTAAAGCCTTGGTTTGAACTACATGGCGATCGCTTCCCCCAGCTTGTCAATATGTACGGCATTACCGAAACAACGGTACACGTTACTTATCGTCCACTAAGTATAGCCGATTTGCAACTTGGTTTAGGCAGCGTCATCGGTCGCCCAATTCCCGATTTACAGGTTTATTTGCTCGATTCACATCAACAACCAGTCCCTATTGGTGTACCTGGTGAAATCTACGTAGGTGGCGCGGGTTTGGCTCGTGGTTATCTCAATCGACCAGATTTGACTGCTGCTAAATTTATTAATAACCCCTTTTGGGGAGCAGGGGAAGCAGGGGGAGAATTTCTAACTCCTCACTCAACAGTCAACAGTCAACAGTCAACAGTCAACCGTCAACAGCGCCGCACTGAGCATGTCGAAGTGTCAACCGTCAGCACTCTCAAAAGTCGCCTTTATAAAACTGGAGATTTAGCTCGTTTTTTACCGAATGGAGAACTGGAATATTTAGGACGAATCGATGAGCAAGTGAAGGTGCGGGGGTTCCGCATTGAGTTGGGAGAAATTGAGGCGGTACTAGCACAACACCCTGCTGTCAGGGAAGCTGTAGCGATCGCCCAAGAGGAAAATTACAATAAACAGTTAGTGGCTTATGTTGTTCCCAGTAATCAGCAAATTCTGAAAATTAGCGAGTTGCGCTCTTTCTTAACTAAGCAATTACCAGACTACATGGTTCCTGGTTTGTTTGTCATACTTGATACTTTACCGCTAACTAGTAATGGCAAGATAAATCGCCAAATACTTGCTGCACCTGATAAAACACGTCCTGAATTAGATGAAGCTTTTGTAGCTCCTAGCACTCCCCAAGAACAGATACTCGCAAAAATTTGGGTTGAGGTTCTCGGTGTTGAACGAGTTGGGATTTATGATAACTTTTTTGCTTTGGGTGGAGATTCGATTTTTAGTATTCGAGTTCAATCTCTGTCGCAACAACAAGGATTGAGTTTTACCATTGAGCAACTATTTCAATATCCCACAATTTATGAATTAGCCCAGAATGTAACTATTATAGATGTCGCCGTTACAGCAAATTTAGTTCAAGATTTTAGTCTCATATGTGAAGAGGATAAAGTAAATTTGCCTGACAATTTAGAGGATGCTTATCCTTTAAGTAAACTGCAAATGGGGATGCTTTTTCATAGTGAGTATGACACCAAAACTGCTGCTTATCACGATATTTTTAGCTATCAATGCCAAAGTTTTTTCGACTTTTTAACTTTACAAGCTGCAACGCAACAATTGGGAATGCGTCACCCAATTTTACGCACTGCGTTTAATTTTACAGACTATACTGAGCCGTTGCAATTGGTTCACCGAAAGGTAGATATTCCCTTAGATATGGAAGATTTGCGGCATTTATCTAATATTAAACAAGATGAGGTAGTGGCTGCTTGGATAGAGTCGGAAAAACAACGGTCTTTTGATTGGCAGCATCCGCCGTTATTACGCTTGCAAATTCATCGCCTAACTGAAGAAAGGTTTCAGTTTACTCTTAGCTTTCACCATGCCATTCTTGATGGATGGAGTGTGGCTTCTATGCTGACTGAGTTATTTCAAATTTATTTTGGTTTATTAGGGAAAAAAGTTGCTTTAATTCAGCCACCATCAATTAGTAAATTTCGAGATTTTGTTGCTTTCGAGAAAAAAGTTATTGCATCGCCAGAATGCAGAAATTATTGGCTTGAGAAACTACGCGATCGCACAATTTCAAATCTCCCTCGCTGGTATCCTCGCCAGCAATTAACTAGTAAAAATCAAGTTGTCACCCAAGAAGTTTTTCTATCTGCTGAGGTTTCCCAAAAACTGCAACAACTGTCTCAATCAGAGAATCTTCCCCTGAAAAGTATTCTCCTAGCCGCACATCTGCGAGTGTTAAGTTTTCTCAACGGACAACCCGATATCATCACGGGTTTGGTGTCTAATGGTCGGTTAGAGGAAGCTGATGGTGAGCGAGTTTTAGGACTGTTTCTCAACACCCTACCCTTGCGTGTTTTGCTAACTGGGGGAACATGGATAGAACTTGTGCGGAGTATCTTAGCCGCAGAACAGGAACTATTACCCTTTCGCCGATACCCATTAGCCGAATTACAGCGCCTTTTAGGTAATCAACCTCTGTTTGAGACGGCGTTTAACTTTGTTCACTTCCATGTGTATCAGGGAGTTTTGCAAGTTGAAGGGATGCAGTTGTTAGAGACAAAATTCTTTGGTGCAACAAACTTTAACTTTGTGGCAGACTTTGGTTTAGTACCCGCTTCATCCCAAATTACACTCCACCTCAGCTACAAAACAACGGAATTTAGTGCAGAACAGATTCAGACAATTGGCGATTATTATCTCAGAACTCTAGTTGCGATCGCCAATCAACCAACAGAACGCTATGAGTATCACTCACTACTTTCGGCGCAGGAACAACACCAGCTACTAGTAGAGTGGAATCCCACTGAAAGCAACTATCCCCAACAGTGTATTCATCAGTTATTTGAAGCGCAGGTAGAGCGATCGCCTGACGCGATCGCAGCGATTTATGAAGGTGAACAACTCACTTACCAACAACTAAACCAGCGTGGGAATCAATTAGCACATTACTTACAAAAGCTTGGTGTCAAACCAGAGGTATTAGTGGGAATCTGTGTTGAGCGCTCCTTAGAAATGCTAGTTGGACTACTAGGTATTCTTAAAGCTGGTGGCGCTTACGTACCTTTAGACCCCGAATATCCTCAAGAGCGTTTGAATTTTATGCTCTGTGATGCAAGGGTCTCAATATTATTGACCCAGGAAAAGTTAGTCACTAAAGTTTCTGAGTATCAAGGCTTATTGATTTGTTTAGATACAAAAAACACAATATTTACTAATAAAAATACAGAAAATATAGCCAGTATTGTTCAACCTGAGAATCTAGCCTATGTAATTTATACTTCGGGTTCTACTGGAAAACCCAAGGGAGTGATGATCCCTCACCAAGGACTCGTCAATTATTTACATTGGTGTACCCAAGCCTATGCAGTCGCCGATGGATGCGGTTCTCCGGTTCATTCTTCCCTTGGGTTCGATGCAACTATTACTAGTTTATTCTCTCCTTTGTTGGTGGGGCAGACTGTAGTACTGCTACCAAGCAAGCAAGAAATAGAAGTACTCAGCAACGTTTTAAACTCTCAAAGCAATTTTAGCCTGATTAAAATTACCCCAGCTCATCTAGAAATGTTGAGTCAGTTGTTATCGGTGAAAAAGATTGCAACTCAAGTCAAAGCGATGGTGATTGGTGGTGATGCTTTATCGGCAAATCACCTAGCATTTTGGCGTAATTATATGCCTAACACCAGAATTTTTAATGAGTATGGCCCAACCGAGACAGTTGTGGGATGCTGCGTTTATGAAGTTTTAAAAGAAACTGACATAGCCAATTCTATTCCCATTGGTAGAGCGATCGCCAACACACATCTATATATCCTGGACTCTCATTTGCAACTAGTTCCCGTGGGAACTCCCGGCGAACTCTACATTGGCGGCGCTGGTGTGGCGCGAGGCTACCTCAACCAACCTCAATTAACTGCTGATAAGTTCATTCCTCACCCCTTTAGCAATTTTAGATTGCCGATTTTAGATTTTAGATTGGGGGATTCTAGTGAGGATTCAGAATCTTGTGAAACTCACGCACAATTTAGCAATCCAAAATCTCAAATCCAAAATCTAAAATGGAATCGCTTGTATAAAACTGGGGATTTAGCCCGCTATTTAACTGACGGTAATATTGAATACCTCGGTCGGAGCGATCGCCAGGTGAAAATTCGTGGCTTCCGCATTGAACTGGGAGAAATCGAAGCGCTGCTAAATCAACATCCTGATATACGGCAAACTGTGGTATTCAATCGGGAAGATCGCCCAGGTGACAAACGGCTTGTAGCTTATATCGTACCTTTGTTAGGTAAAATTCCTAGTTTTAGTCACCTGCGCGACTTTCTTAAAGAAAAACTACCTCAGTATATGGTACCTTCAGCCTTTGTGGTGCTAGAAGCGCTACCATTAACCGCCAATGGCAAAATAGACCATCAGCAATTACCTCCACCTGAAGATTTACCAACAGAACTAACAGCCGCTTATGTTGCTCCCCAATCTCAAACAGAAATAATGCTTGCTAATATTTGGCAAGTAGTACTGAATGTGGAAAAAGTGGGAATTTATGATAATTTTTTTGATTTAGGCGGACATTCTTTACTGGCAGTTCAAGTTTATAGCCAACTGCGAGAAATTGTTTACAAAGATATATCAATAGTCGATTTATTTACATATCCAACTATCAGTTCTTTTGCCAAATATCTGAATCAAGGAGATACTTTTGAGCCGGAAATCAAATCTTTACCGACCTCCCGGAGAGCAGCCTTAAGGCAGCAACGCCAACGCAGAAATAGTTACCCTGCCACTGAAAATTAGGAGTCCTGCACATGAATCATCAAGAAGCATTCAACGAACCGGAATCTATAGCCGTGATTGGCATGGATGGACGTTTTCCTGGCGCAAAAAACCTAAATTCATTTTGGCAGAATCTACGTGATGGTGTGGAGTCAATTTCTAGTTTTACTGATGCAGAATTATTAGCTTCCGGGGTGGATGCACAACTTTTACAAGACCCCAACTATGTGAAAGCCAAAGGAGTTTTAACAGATATTGAATTATTTGATGCTGCCTTTTTTGGCTTTAATCCCAAAGAAGCCGCAATCACAGATCCGCAACATCGGCTATTTTTAGAATGTGCTTGGACAGCTTTAGAAAATGCTGGTTATAACTCGGAAATTTATCCAGGTCGCATTGGTGTTTATGCTGGTGTGAGCCTTGGCGGTTACTTATTTTATAACTTGGCTAACAATGAAAATTTACTGGAATCAATTGGTACTTATCAAACATTATTAAGTAATGACCGTGATTTTTTAACCACACAAGTTTCTTACAAATTAAACTTAAATGGGCCAAGCGTAGTCATTCAAACTGCTTGCTCTACCTCACTAGTTGCAATTCATTTTGCTTGTCAAAGCTTGATTGCTGGTGAAAGTGATATGGCACTGGCTGGCGGTGTTTCTATTAGCGTACCCCATCGAGTTGGTTATAGTTATCAAAAAGGAGGAATCTTTGCTCCTGATGGTCACTGTCGCGCCTTTGATGCCAAAGCTGAGGGAACTGTTGCCGGTAGTGGCGTTGGTATCGTGGTTTTAAAACGATTAGAAGATGCTTTAGCAGATAGAGACTGTATTCACGCAGTCATCAAGGGGTCAGCTATCAACAACGACGGTGCTGTTAAGGTTGGTTATACAGCCCCCAGTTTAGAAGGACAAAAAAATGCGATCGCCCAAGCCCAAGCCGTCGCCGGTATAGCAGCGCAAACAATTACCTACATTGAAACTCATGGAACAGGCACAGTTCTAGGCGACCCCATTGAAATTGCCGCACTGCAAGCGGCGTTTCGTGAGAGTACTGCCAAAAATGGTTTCTGTGCCATTGGTTCGGTAAAAACCAATATTGGCCATTTAGATGCGGCTGCGGGTGTCGCAGGCTTGATTAAAACTGTTCTAGCACTGAAGCACAAATTAATTCCTCCCAGCTTGAACTTTCAGCAGCCCAATCCGCAAATTGACTTTTGTAACAGTCCTTTCTACGTCAACACTACTTTGTCCCCTTGGGAGACAAACAACATCCCCCGGCGGGCGGGTGTGAGTTCCTTTGGCATTGGGGGGACTAATGCTCATGTCATTGTGGAAGAAGCACCCTCCATCGCAGCTTCCAGTCCTCCTAGACCTTGGGAATTGTTACTTTTGTCTGCTAAAACCGCTTCTGCTTTAGACATAGCCACAGTTAATTTAGTTGAACATTTGAGGTTAAATCCGGAAATTAACTTAGGAGATGTTGCCTACACCTTGCAAGTCGGGAGACGAGGCTTTAACCATCGGCGGTTCTTGGTTTGCCAAGATATTAACGATGCAGTCACAACACTAGAAATCAAAGATTCCCCCAGAGTTTTGACTTTTCACACTGAACAGCGCCACCCGCCTGTGGTGTTTATGTTTCCCGGACAGGGAACACAGTATGTAAATATGGCCTGGGAACTTTATCAAGTTGAACCGACGTTTCAAGAGGCACTTGATTTGTGCTGTGAACTTTTCCAAAGACACCAGGGGCTTGACTTACGTAAGGTGTTGTATCCCCAAGAACAAGTTGAAACTGCGACACAGCAATTAAACCAGACTGCTGTAACTCAATCGGCGCTGTTTGCGATCGCCTATTCTCTTGCTAAGTTGTGGATGTCCTGGGGCATTCATCCCCAAGCGATGATTGGACATAGCATCGGTGAATATGTAGCAGCACATCTGGCTGGTGTTTTTTCCTTAGAAGAGGCTGTGGCGTTGGTAGCAGCACGGGGACAGATTATGCAGCAATTACCCCGTGGGTCAATGTTAGCTGTGCCACTTTCTGCCCAACAGGTGCAACCCTTCTTAAACGAGCAACTTTGTTTAGCAGCGATTAATGCCCCATCCTTGTGTGTAGTTTCCGGTTCTACAGATGCGATCGCTCAACTAGAAAATCACCTCGTTACCCAAGGTTTGAAAGTTCGCCGTCTTTTGACCTCTCATGCTTTCCATTCCCAGATGACCGACCCGATTTTAGAATCATTTAGACAGCAGGTAAACCAAGTTCACCTCCATCCTCCTCAAATTCCCTATGTATCCAACGTTACAGGTAATTGGATTACAGATATAGAAGCAACAGACCCCAACTACTGGGTTAAACATCTGCGGCAAACAGTTCGCTTTGCTGATGGGCTGAAACTTTTGTTACAAGCATCAAATCGGCTGTTCCTAGAAGTAGGCCCTGGAAAAACCTTAAGCACATTTGTCAGACAATCTTTACAAAAAGCAGATCATCATTTCATATTATCCACCCTGAAGCATCCACAAAACCAACAATCAGATCGAGAATTTTTACTCACAACACTTGGTCAAATTTGGCTAGCTGGCGTAGAGATTAATTGGTCGAAATTTTATCAATATGAAAAACACGTTACAGAAGCTTTCCCCAGGAGTCGCCTACCTTTACCCACCTATCCATTTGAGCGCCAGCGTTACTGGATCGAACCACAAAAACAGACAGATACTCTGAACAAATACGCCCCATCATCAAAGAAAAACCCAGATATTAATTCTTGGTTTTATATGCCGGTCTGGAAACAATCTATGCCGCCTCAGCCTGTTTACAACACAGAAATGATAAAGCAAAAGTCATGCTGGCTAGTTTTTGTCGATGAATGTGGCTTAGGTACTCAACTTGTACAACGATTGCAACAAGAAAACCAAGACGTTATTTCCGTGGAAGTGGGAGAGGAATTCGTCAAAGTTAACCAACACAGATATATCCTCAATCCTCAACAACGTGATGATTATGACACCTTAATTAACAACCTCGGTGTTATCAACAAAATTCCCCAAACAATTGTGCATTTATGGAGTGTCACCCCAAATCAACATACAGACTCAGACATTGATTTTTGGCAAAAAACTCAAAACTTAGGCTTTTATAGCTTGCTATACCTAACACAAGCTTTAGCAGAGCAGAATTTCACAGACTCCCTACAAATTGCCCTAGTCTCAAACAATATACAACAAATTACAGGACTGGAAACACTCTGTCCAGAGAAAGCAACTATACTCGGTGCTTGTAAAGTAATTCCCCAAGAATATCCGAATATCACATTAAAAAGCATTGATATTGATATAGACATTAACAAATCTAAAACGCCTGATCCTCTCTGCGACTCTGCGCCTCTGCGTGAAAAAAATTCTCCTGCAAATAGCAAACACCACCAAACAGTAACCACCCACAAAGAAAAACTGGTAGACCAAATTTTATCAGAACTTATTGCCAAACTTCCTAACTCAATCATTGCTTACCGTAGCAATCATCGATGGGTGCAAACTTTTGAATCTGTACAATTAGATATTTCACCAACACCAAGACTGCGCCATCAAGGAGTTTACCTCATTACAGGTGGATTGGGAGGTATGGGTCTAATTCTTGCAGAGTATTTAGCACAGACAGTACAAGCAAGATTAATATTAATCGGGCGTTCAGCTTTTCCTAGTAGAGAAGAATGGCAACAATGGCAACAAACTCACGATCCTCAAGACAAAATCACTAGCAAGATATTAAAAATCCAAGCACTAGAAGAGTTGGGTGCAAAAGTTTTAGTCAAGAATGCCGATGTAGCCAACCTAGAACAAATGCAACTGATAATACAAGAGGCATATCAAACATTTGGCGCAATTCACGGTGTGATTCATGCAGCTGGAATTGCTGGCGGGGGTGTCATTCAACTGAAAACCCCAGAAGTAGCAGAAAGTGTATTTTACCCCAAAGTTATAGGAGCTAAAGTCCTCGATACTATCTTGAAAAATCAGCAGTTAGATTTTTTCATACTTTGTTCATCCCTCAACTCAGTTTTAGGTGGATTCGGTCAAATAGACTATTGCGCCGCTAATAATTTTTTGGATGCATTCGCTGATTTTAAAACAGCTAAAGACGGAATTTTTACCATATCAATTAATTGGGATACTTGGCAAGAAGTGGGAATGGCAGTCAACACAGCAGTGCCAATTGAACTGAAACAGCTACAACAAGAAAACCTCAACAAAGGAATATTATCATCAGAAGGTCAAGAGGTATTTTCTCGGATTCTGCGGCAACATATTCCTCAATTAATTGTTTCCACACAGGATTTGAAGCTGGTTATTGAGCAAAATCATAGTTTAAAGGTATCATCGACTTTAGAGAAATTTCAGCAACTTCGTGAATCTAAATCAACACATTCCAGACCAAAATTACCTAATGCTTACGTAGCCCCCAGAAACGAAACTGAACAGATTATTTCCCAAGTGTGGCAAGAACTTTTGGGTATTGAGCAAGTAGGTATTCACGACAACTTTTTTGAATTAGGAGGACATTCACTGCTAGCTACACAATTAATGTCTAAAATCAATGAAGTATTACGAGTAGATTTACCAGTCCGTAGGTTACTAGAAGCATCAACCATCGCCCAATTAGCCGTGATGATTGAAGCAGTTCTGATTGCAGAAATAGCAGAGTTAACTGAAGAACAAGTTGAATATTTTCTAAAGGTTGAATCTTAATTCGTAATTTAAATGGGCGGAACACCATGTTAAATATGTGTAAAAATTAGCTGTATTTACCTGTTGGGGTCTAATTCCCTAAATCATGCAATTACGAATTACTTTAATTAGGCTGAAATAATATCAATCCAAAATCTAAAACTTGTACTGAGCGTAGCCGAAGTATCCAAAATCTAAAATTCTCTGACTATGGCAAACAAAAATATTGATGAACAACGATCGCAACTTTCAGCAGCTAAACAAGCTCTACTAGCAAAGCGGCTACGGGGTAACTTGACAACCTCCTCTTCCGAACAAGCTGAAGATTCTCTCAGCCTACTGCCTGTAATTGTGCCTAATCCAGAGCAAAAATATTTACCTTTCCCCCTCAACGATATGCAACAGGCTTACTGGATAGGTAGAAATAGCTTTATGGAATTAGGTAATGTCTCAATCCATGCCTATTGTGAAATCGAAATGGTGGATTTAGACATAAAACGGCTGAATTTAGCATGGCAGCGATTAATAGAACGTCATGATATGTTAAGAGCGATCGTTTTGCCAGATGGTCAACAGCAGATTCTCGAACAAGTTCCTGCATATCAAATCCAACTTCGGGATTTTCGGGGACAAGATCCTGAGATCATTGCTTTAGAGTTAGAAAAAACTCGCGATCGCATGTCTCATCAAGTGCTACCGAGTCACCAGTGGCCATTATTTGAGATTTGTGCTTCTAGAGTAAGCGATCGCCTGACTAGAATCCACATTAGCATTGATGGTATATTCTTCGATGCTTGGAGTTATCGCATTCTTTTTCTCGAATTGATTCAACTATACCAAGCTCCCCAAATTCCTCTTCAGCCCCTTGAGCTTTCATTTCGAGACTATGTTTTAGCCTTGGTGGCTTTGCAAGCATCTCCACTATTTCAACGCTCCCTAGAATATTGGCAGCATCGCATCCTTACCCTACCTCCCGCACCAGAGTTACCCCTGGTAAAAAATCCCAGTTCATTATCTCATCCTAAATTTGTGCGTCGTCACGCACAATTAGAGCCAGAGGCATGGCTAAGGCTAAAAAATCGGGCTGCGAAAGCTAACTTGACAGCCACCGGACTATTGTTAGCTGTCTATGCAGAGGTTTTAGCTGTTTGGAGCAAAAGTCCTCGATTTACCATCAATGTTCCACGCTTCGATCGTTTGCCCTTGCATCCCCAAGTTAACAAAATTATTGGAGAATTCGCCTCATCTACTCTACTAGAAGTAGATAATTCCCAACAAAATTCTTTTGAAGTCCGCGCACAGCGTATTCAGCAACAACTATGGCAGGATTTAGAGCATCAATTTGTTAGTAGTGTGCGAGTCCTGCGAGAATTAGCCCACAACCGCAGAAACATCTTAGGAGCGACAATGCCTGTAGTGTTCACCAGCACTCCTAAAGAAGTAGAAGGTAGGGATAGTTCCCAAATTACTGACTGGCCGGCAGATATTGGGGAAATAGTTTACAGTTTGGCGCAAACGCCTCAAGTATGGCTGGATTTTCAATATAACGAGAGTGCTGACGGTTTGGAATTTAACTTGGATGCTGTGGAGGATCTCTTTCCCACGGGAATGGTTGACGACATATTTACAGCTTATTGCCGTCTTCTGCAAAACTTAGCCGAGCAAGAAGAACCTTGGCAAGAGCAAACAAGGCAACTAGTCCCACCAGCCCAACTTGCTCAAAGAGCAGCCAGCAACGCCACCGCAGCCCCCATACCCGAAGAAACGCTCCACAGCTTGTTTATCTCCCAAGCACTACAACGACCCCAACAAGTTGCTGTGGTTGCCACCAACAAAACTTTGACTTACGAGGAATTATATCGCCACTCGCATCAAATCGCTCGCCACTTGCAGCACTTAGGTGTCCAACCTAACACTTTGGTGGCGGTAGTCATGGAGAAGGGATGGGAGCAAATTGTAGCCGTATTAGGGATTTTAATATCGGGAGCTGCCTACTTACCCATTGACCCCAATTTACCCAAAGAGCGCCTGTGGTATCTCCTAGAAAATGGCAAAGTCCAGCAGGTTTTAACCCAGTCTTGGCTAAATAATACCTGGGAATGGCCAGAGGGCATCCATCGGCTTTGTGTGGACACCGCAGAACTCACCAATGAAAACCACCAGCCCTTAAAATTGGTCAACGAACCGGATAACTTAGCTTATGTCATCTACACTTCTGGTTCTACTGGGCTTCCAAAAGGAGTGATGATTGCTCATCGGGGTGTAGTCAATGCAATTATCTACACTAACCAACGCTTTGGTGTGAGTCCAACAGACCGAGTATTAGCTTTAACGGCTTTACACCACGATATGTCAGTTTTTGACATTTTTGGGGTTTTAGCTGCTGGAGGTGCGATCGTGATGCCAGCAGCCTCAGCCAAACGCGATCCCACCCATTGGTCTGAACTCATACAAAAACAGCAAATCACCATTTGGAACTCAGTACCAGCGATGATGGAAATGTTGGTGGAGTACTTTCATATTCAACCTCAGTTGAGATTTGAGAGTTTACGGTTAGCGTTTCTCGGTGGAGATTGGATTGGCCTAACTCTACCTGATAAAATCACAGCTATAGCCCCAAGGGCGCAAGTAGTCAGTGTTGGCGGCCCTACGGAAACAACTCTTTGGAACATCTGCTACCCGATTACAACTATCGACCAGAATTGGAAAAGTATTCCTTATGGTCAAGCGATCGCCAATTGCCGATACTATATCTTAAATGATGCACTAGAAGACTGTCCGGTATGGGTAGCAGGACAAATTTACTGTGCTGGAATTGGTCTAGCCAAAGGGTACTGGGAAGATGAGGAAAAAACCCGTGCTAGTTTCATCACTCATCCCCGAACTCAAGAGCGTTTGTACTCTACTGGAGACTTGGGGCGTTATCTTCCTGATGGCAACATTGAATTTTTGGGGAGAGTCGATTTTCAGCTGAATATTCTGGGACACCGCATCGAACCCGGAGAAATTGAAGCCAGTCTAGCACAACATCCAGGAGTACGAACTGCTGTAGTTACTTCTGTGGGCGAACAGCAAGACAAGCAACAGTTAGTAGCTTATGTAGTTTTGCACCCAAATCAAATCACAACTGATGAGTTGAGGAGTTTCTTAAGTGAAAAGTTACCCGCCTACATGGTGCCGTCAACTTTTATTGTACTGGATGCTCTGCCACTCACGCCTAACGGTAAAATAGATCGCCAAGCTCTACCTGCAATAGAAAGTTGGCGATCGCAATTGGCTGCTAGTTATGTGATGCCACAAACAGAGATAGAACGAAACATCGCTAATATTTGGCGAATTGCACTCAATATTGAGAAAATAGGCATCCACGATAACTTTTTTGAACTTGGTGGTAATTCACTACTCATGGTTAAGGTTCATAGTCAATTGTGTGCAGTCTTAAAAATAGAATTATCAATGGTCGATATGTTCAGATATCCTACGATAAGCTCTTTATTAAAACACCTGAATATTGATAAACAAAATACATTATTTGCTTCCCAAATCAACGCTCAAACTGAGGAAATTAAAGCTGGTAAAAATCATCGTAAAAATCGAATGCAAAAATTAAATTCAATTAATGACAATTAAAGGATTAACAAATAATGGAAAATTACAAATTTGCGAATCATGGCGAAGAAATAGCGATTATTGGCATGGAGGGGCGTTTTCCCGGTGCTAAGAATCTCAATGAATTTTGGCGTAATCTGCAAAATGGTGTAGATTCAATTTCTTTTTTTACAGATGAAGAACTATTAGAATCAGGAATAGAATTAAGTACTATTAAGGCTCCTAACTATGTTAAAGCCCGCGCCGTTTTAGAAGACGTAGAATTATTTGATGCTTCATTTTTTGGCTTTAATATTAAAGAAGCTGAAATTACCGATCCCCAACATCGGATTTTTTTAGAATGTGCTTGGTCAGCCCTGGAAAGTGCTGGTTATAATTCCGAAACCTATCAAGGTGCAATCGGTGTCTATGCTAGTGCTGAACTAAACACTTATTTATTTAATTTTTATGCAAACAAAGATATCACCGAATCAGTTGATTATTTTCAACTTTTGATTGGTAATGATAAGGATTATTTGACTACACGGGTATCTTACAAACTCAATCTAGAAGGGCCGAGTTATACAGTGCAAACTGCCTGTTCCAGTTCTTTAGTTGCTGTGCATTTAGCCTGTCAAAGCTTACTGAATGGGGAATGTAAGATGGCTTTGGCTGGTGGGGTTTCTATAAATGCCTCACGCAAATCTGGCTATTTTTATACAAATGGGGGCGTTTTGTCTCCCGATGGTCACTGTCGTGCTTTTGATGCTAAAGCACAGGGAACTGTGGGCGGTGAAGGTGTGGGAATTGTGGTTTTGAAGCGATTAGAAGATGCTCTAGCAGATCAAGATTGCATCCATGCTGTCATCAAAGGTTCTGCTATTAATAACGATGGAGCAAATAAAGTTAGCTACAGCGCACCCCGGATAGATAGCCAAGCCAAGGTGATTAGAACCGCTCAAGTTGTAGCCGAAGTAGAACCAGAGACGATAACTTATATTGAAACACACGGCACGGGAACATTTTTAGGAGATCCAATTGAAATCGCTGCACTCACACAAGCTTTTCGTAGCAGCACTCACAAGAAAAGCTTTTGTGCCATTGGTTCAGTGAAAACAAATGTTGGGCATTTGGGTGTAGCTGCTGGAATTACAGGTTTGATCAAAACTGTATTAGCACTCAAGCACAAACAGATACCACCTAGTTTGTATTTCCAAGAGCCTAATCCCCAAATAGATTTTATTAACAGTCCTTTCTACGTCAATACTAAATTATCTGAATGGAAGACCAATGGCACACCTCGACGCGCAGGTGTGAGTTCCTTTGGTGTGGGTGGAACTAATGCCCATGTGATTGTTGAAGAAGCCCCGATGAGAGAGCAGGGGAGCAGGGGAGCGCGGGAGCAGGGGAGAAAATATCATCTGATAGTTCTTTCTGCTAAAACCGCATCAGCATTAGAAACTGCTACAACGAATCTTGTGCAGCATTTTCAGCAAAATCCTCATTTGAATATTGCGGATGTGGCTTTTACCCTTGGTGTCGGTCGCCGAGCTTTTGAACATCGCCGGATGGTAGTTTGCCAAAACCTTGACGATGGGGCGAAAGTCCTAAAAACCCCAGACCCGCAACGAGTTGTGACCAATTTCACCGAACCCTGTCAGCGACAGATTGTGTTTATGTTTCCTGGTCAGGGCGCTCAGTATGTGGATATGGGTCGGGAACTTTATCAAACTGAGCCAATTTTTCAACAACAAATTGATTACTGCTGTGAATTGCTCAAATTACCTTTAAAACTGGATCTGCGTGATATTCTTTATCCGAGCCAAGAACAAACTGCAACTGCGGCACAGCTACTTACACAAACTCATATTACACAGCCAGCGCTGTTTGTCATTGAGTATGCTCTAAGTAAGTTGTGGATGGCGTGGGGTATTCATCCAGAAGCGATGATTGGTCACAGTATTGGTGAGTATGTTGCGGCAACTCTAGCTGGTGTGTTCTCCCTGGAAGATGCTTTAGCACTAGTAACTATTCGCGGACAACTGATGCAAAAACTTCCAGGTGGTGCGATGCTGGCTGTTCCACTATCTGAGTCAGAAATCACACCTCTGTTAGGCGAGATATCCTTAGCCGCAAGTAACGCGCCAGAAATGTGTGTGGTTTCAGGAACAACAGCAGCTATTGATGAGTTGCAACATCGTCTGAGTCAGCAAGGTGTAGATTGTCGTCGTCTGCATACTTCCCATGCTTTTCATTCTCCAATGATGGACTCGATTTTAGAGCCATTCATCAAACAAGTTAGCCAAATCAGCTTAAATCCGCCCAAAATACCCTTTGTGTCTAATTTAACAGGCACTTGGATTACCACAGATCAAGCGATCGCTCCAAGTTACTGGGCAAAACACCTACGGCAAATGGTACGCTTTAGCCAGGGAATTGCTGAGTTACTACAAGAATCAGAGCGAATTTTTTTAGAGGTCGGCCCAGGACGAACATTAAGTACTTTGCTCGGAAAGCAAAAAGCGGCTGGTCATCTGGTTCTCTCTTCACTAAGACATCCACAAAATCAACAATCGGATGTAGTGTTTTTACTGAATACACTGGGTAAACTTTGGCTGCAAGGAGTTGATGTCGATTGGTCAAAATTTTATGGACATGAGCCACGCTATCGTCTGATATTGCCTACCTATCCCTTTGAGCGCAAAAGATACTGGATTGCTCCCCAAAATATTCAGTATAATTCATTACCTCAAAATACCACCTCTATCCATGAGACTAAAGAAATCTTAGCGTCTCCCTTTGAGGAAGCAAGCTACACTCTCTTTGTTGGAATCCCTAACTCTTCGCAATACAATCAAATTTTGCCAGTCCTCAAAGAGATTTTGAGTAATTCTTTGGGGGTAAATTCGGCTGAAATCAATATTCACGCTAATTTTCTGGAAATGGGTGCAGATTCTCTTTCATTACTGCAAATTAGTCGCGCCATTGAAAAACAATTAGGTGTGCAGATTTCTTTTCGCCTGTTACTAGAAGATTTTTCGACTGTTGATGCTTTAGCACTGCACATAGTTCAACAACTACCACCAGAAGAACCAACGGTAACGGTTTCACCCCAAGAAACAATACCCAAACTCCCCAACCAAAAAGACGACAAGCCTATAGCTAGTAAAACCAATATTGAGCAGATTATCACACAGCATCTTCAGGTCATGTCTAAATTAATAGACTTATTGCCTGAAGGAAAGTTATCTCAAAATCCATCGCCGTTATTAGAAAATATTCAATCTCCTGGACATCAAAGTCAACAACTTAATCATACTAAATTATCAACAGAAATAGCATCTAAAAATGACCAAGTAACATCCTCATTAACGCCTGTTCAGCAACAACATCTTGACTCATTAATTGCCCGTTTTATCCAGCGTACACAAGAATCTAAACGACTTACCCAAGCTTATCGTTCATGCCATGCGAATAGCAGGGCAATATCAGGATTTCTTCCCTCTATTAAAGAGATGATATATCCCATTCACGGACAGCGTGGAGTCGGTGCGAGACTGTGGGATGTGGATGGCAACGAATATGTAGATATATCGATGGGATTTGGTACGCTGTTATTTGGTCATTCGCCATCTTTTATTGTCGAAGCTGTGCAAGAGCAGATGGCTCAAGGCATCTTACATGGGCCGCAATCCCGTCTTTCAGGGCAAGTTGCTGAGTTAATTTGCTTTCTCACAGGTGCAGAGAGAGCAGCTTTTTGCAACGATGGCACAGAGGCAGTTATGGGAGCAATTCGCCTAGCACGCACCGTTACAGGACGCTCTAAAATTGCTTTATTTGCGGGTTCTTATCATGGTAACTTTGATGGGGTTTTAGTTAAAGGAATCACAGGCGACGATGGAAAATTGCGTTCGATTCCCGCAGCTGCTGGTATTCCATCTTACATTGTCGAGGATGCGATCGCTCTAGACTATGGCAGCAGTGAATCCCTCGATGTAATCAAAGCCCATGCACATGAATTAGCCGCCATTTTAGTTGAGCCGATACAAAGCAGTCGTCCAGATTGGCAACCCAAAGAGTTTTTACATGAACTCAGGGAATTAACCAAAAAAACAGGAATTGTCTTAATTTTTGATGAAGTGATTACCGGCTTTCGGATGCACCCTGGTGGCATTCAAGGCTTATGGGATATTCAAGCAGATATTACCACCTATGGAAAAGCCGTTGCTGCTGGTTTACCCATCGGGGTAATAGCTGGCAAAGCACAATTTTTAGACGCACTCGACGGTGGTTTTTGGAACTATGGTGATGAGTCTTATCCGCAAGCAGAAACCACTTTTTTTGCTGGTACTTTTTTCAAACATCCTCTAGCAATGAGCGCCGCTTATGCTGCACTCAATCACATTAAAAATACTAGTCCCCAACTTCAAGAAAAGTTAAATCAAAGAACAACGCAACTAGTTGAAACCCTTAACAGTTACTTCGAGCAAACACAAGTACCAATTACTGTAGTTAATTTTGGTTCACTCTTCCGGTTTAATTGTCAAACGAAATTGAGTAATTTATTTTTCTATCACCTACTGGAAAAAGGTGTTTATGTTTGGGAAGGACGCACCTTTTATTTATCTACGGCTCATACTGATGCAGATATTGAAAAGATAATTTCGGCAGTCAAGCAAAGCGTTGTAGAAATGCAAGCTGGAGAGTTTTTACCATCTATTCATATTTCTACCAAGAATTTATCATCCGCTAATGCCTACAGCAACCAAAATTCAAAATATGCCCGGAAGATACCTTTAACAGAAGCACAAAAACAGCTTTGGTTTGTCGCCCAGATGGGAGACAATGCCTCTCGTGCCTATAACCAATCAATTACTAGTCACCTGCGCGGATTTTTTAATTTAGAAGCAATGAATAGGGCTGTTCAAAAAATTGTCAATCGTCACGAAGCTCTACGAGTCACTTTTAGTCCTGAAGGCGATTATCAAAAAATTCCAGCCAATTTACTCATAAACATTCCTTTCATTGATTTTTCAACTTTAGAATACAATGAACGGCAAGAGAAAATATCAGAGATGTTAACAACAGAAGCTCAACAAATTTTTGACCTAGAACAAGGGCCATTACTGCGGCTTCATATTGTTAAGCTAGAGTCACAACATCATCTGTTAATTTTTACTATTCATCATATTATTGCCGATGGTTGGTCAATTAATATTTTGCTGCGAGAATTGAGTACAATTTATTTTGCAGAGTGCCAAAATGTTGCTTATAAACTGCCAAAACCGATGCAATTGAGTGATTATGCTCAGTGGGAAGCAAGTCTGCAACAAAGTCCAGCAATGGCAAAAGCTGAGGCTTATTGGCTCAAACAATTTGCAGGGACAGTACCAGTATTGGAATTACCTACGACTCGCTCCCGTCTAGCGGTAAATACATATCAAGGTTCTCGACAAAAAATCAAGATTGATACAGCATTATATGCAGATTTAAAACGTCTGAGTGGACAATGTAACTGCACTTTATTAACCACACTTCTAGCTGGATTTATAGTGTTAATACACCGATTAAGCAGTCAGCAAGATATTGTTGTTGGTATCGTTTCCGCAGGACAATCTGCTTTCAAAGATGGATATCTTGTCGGTCATTGTGTGAATTTATTGCCGATACGTACTCAGGTTATTGGAGATGCAAAATTTACAGAGTATCTAAATACAGTCAAGCAAGTACTGTTAGATGCTTATGAACATCAAATTTATCCTTTTATCAAGTTGATTGAGAATTTAAATCTACCGCGAGACTTAAGTAGATCGCCTCTAGTAACAGCAGTGTTTAATCTAGAAAAAGCGTCATTGCAATCACAGAGTTTTGGTGAGGAATTTACCGTCAATCAAAATCATACTCATACTTCTCAATTTGATATTAGTTGGGATATTACTCAAACAGATAATGAGCTTTTTGTCGAGTGTGAATATAACAATGACTTATTCGATCGCCAAACGATTCAGCGTTGGCTTGGTCATTACGTTACCTTATTAGAAGGTATGGTTGCTAGACCTGAGCAATACCTTTGGGAGTTACCATTATTAAAGGAAGCAGAGAAATTACAGTTGTTAGTAGAGTGGAATAACACTCAAGCTGACTACCCCAAAGAGCAATCGATTCATCAATTATTTGAAAATCAGGTAGAGCATACACCCGATGCTATTGCTGTGGTTTTTAAAGAACAACAACTAACTTACCGAGAACTGAACAATCAAGCGAATCAATTAGCACATTACTTACAAACACTGGGTGTCAAACCAGAGGTAGTAGTGGGTGTGTGTGTCGATCGCTCTTTAGAAATGGTAATAGGACTTTTGGGTATTCTCAAAGCTGGTGGTGCTTACTTACCCCTAGACCCAGCATATCCCCAAGAGCGCTTGAATTTTATGCTCTGTGATGCTCAGGTGTCGGTGTTGCTAACTCAGGAAAAGTTAGTTACGCAACTTCCTGAGTATGGGGCGCGGGTAGTCAAACTCGATACAGACTGGGGGTTAATTGCTCAGGAAAGTGAGATTAATCTAGTTAGTAAAATTACCGATCATAACTTGGCTTTTGTTATCTATACTTCAGGGTCTACGGGTACACCAAAAGGAGTGGCGATCGCTCATTACAGTCTCCTCAATTTATATCAAGCTTGGAAAAACGCTTATCAGTCGCGGACATTGGTTACTAGTTATCTGCAAACGGCTAGTTTTTCTTTTGATGTCTTTTCCGGAGATTGGATTCATGCTCTTTGTTGTGGAGCTAAACTAGTTTTATGTCCATCAGCATGGCTTTTGAATCCTGCAAAGCTGTATGAACTGATGTTGCAAGAAAAAGTTGATTGTGCAGATTTTGTTCCAGCAATTATCAGAAACTTGATGCGATATCTGGAAGAAACTCAGCAGAATATTAACTTTATGCGGTTGTTAGTTGTCGGTTCAGATAGCTTTTATGTGCAGGAATATGAAGAATTTCGGCGTTTTTGTAGTCCAAAAACTCGCTTGATTAACTCCTATGGCGTGAGTGAGTCCACTGTTGACAGTTTATATTTTGAAAGTAGCGAAATCAATTTACCTCTTGATAGCTTAGTACCAATTGGCAAGCCATTTGCTAACATATCAATTTACATTTTAGATGACCATCTCCAACCAGTACCTATCGGTGTTACTGGCGAACTTTATATTGGTGGTTATGGACTTGCTCGGTGTTACTTCAACAACCCAAAATTGACCGCCGAAAAATTTATTCCCAATCCATTTCACGATTTGAAATTGGAGAATAGGTATGAAAATTTTGCTAATCCAAAATTGAATCGCCTTTATAAAACTGGTGACTTAGCCCGTTACTTAAACGACGGTAATATCGAGTTTCTTGGACGGAGCGATCGCCAAGTGAAAATTCGCGGTTTCCGCATTGAACTTGGTGAAATTGAAGCTTTGTTAATTCAACATCCCGAAGTTAAAGAAAGTGTTGTGATTTCTAGAGAAGACGACCCAGGTAACAAACGCCTAGTGGCTTACATTGTACCTCCACCAAAAACAACTCCTAGTATTAGTAATTTGCGTCAATTCCTCCAACAAAAACTGCCCGACTACATGATACCTACAGCTTTTGTGTTACAAAAAGAGCTACCATTAACACCAAATGGGAAAATAGACCGGCAAAATTTGCCAGCACCGGATACGAATAGACCGAAACTCCAGGAAAACTTCCTAGCACCTCGTGACATTTTAGAATTACAACTTGTACAAATCTGGGAAGGGCTGTTGAATGTTTCCCCCATCGGAATTACAGACAATTTCTTCGATTTGGGAGGTCATTCACTTTTGGCTGCGCGCTTGATGGCTCAAATTCACAAACAGCTAGGACAAAACTTGCTAATATCTACTCTGTTTCAGGGAGCTACAATTGAACATTTAGCTAGTATTTTACGTCAGTCGGCTAATTGTGTGCGATCGTCCCCTTTAGTTGCAATTCAACCTCATGGTTCTAAACCGCCTCTATTTTTCGTACATCCAATTGGTGGTAATGTGCTTTGTTATTACGAATTAGCACGTAATCTACAACCAGACCAACCATTTTACGGATTGCAATCACTTGGTCTTGATGGGGAATCACAACCCCACACAAGCATTGAAGATATGGCAACAGACTATATTACAGCACTGCGTGTTGTTCAGCCACAAGGGCCATACTTTTTAGGAGGTTGGTCTATGGGTGGTGTTGTGGCTTTTGAAATGGCTCAACAACTACACAAGCAGGGTCATAAAGTAAAGCGGCTTGTTTTGCTAGATAGTTTAGCACCAGTTGAGAGCAACAAAACTACAGAGATTTATGAATATGACGATAGCAAACTATTAGCTAATTTTGCTGAGGATATGGCTGGTTTAACTGGGAAAAATTTGTCAGTTTTTGATGACGATTTGCAACAGCTAGATATAAATGAGCAACTAAATCATTTTTTAGAACAAGCAAAGATCACTAATTTCCTACCTCCAGATATTGGAAAGCAACAACTCCACTATCTTGTGCAGGTTTTCAAAAGTAACATCCAAGCTATGTTGAACTATGTACCGCAAGTTTATCCTCACCGAATCATCCTCTTCCGATCAAGTAGTATTGGTGAGCTTAATAATCCAACCTTGGGCTGGGATGAACTTTCTTCTCAACCAGTAGAAATTATTTCTGCACCAGGTGAACATTACACAATGCTGAGTTTACCTCATGTTCAATTATTAAAAGAACAATTGAAATTGTATCTTGATTAATTTTATGAAATCGAACTTATCCTTGAATATTGGGGCGACATTAAAGCAGCTAAGTATAAATTAATTGGAAGATTTGGGTATAAATTTTGCCATAAATATAGTGAAAACTCTTTTGACAAAGCCAACTTGTCTTATCCGGTGAGCATCCTTAGACCTACCTAAACCATAACGTGATTGTATAACGCCAAAATAACAGGACAGAAAGTATGCGTATAAAAATTGTGGTATTGCCATCATCCGGCGGCCTCCGAGCTTACGTCGCCCTGGGGCTTGGATTGCAACGGGCTGGTCATTCAGTACAACTAGCAACTTGGGTTTCTATGCAAGAGTTCGTTAGCAGTTGCGGATTGGACTTTGTGCCTGTGGACTGTAATAACTTTAAAAAGATAAGTCCACTAATACCTTTTGGCAACAATCCCTTCGGTTTGATGCTTGATTGGGGCAATTTGCTACGACCAGTGAACGAGAGTCTGCTTCCTGTACTCTGGCAGATTTGCCAAGATGCAGACGCAATTGTTTTTAATCCAGACACATTTGCCTGCTACGATATCGCTGAAAAACTTGGTATACCTTGCTACGCAGCCTGTGAGAACCCCCGCCATCAAACACGTGTTTTGCCTCATCTTCTTTTTCCTCCCATACACTCACCAACTATTCCGCTTTTAGAAGACGTCTACAACTGGCTGACCTACCCGTTGTTCGATCAACTCTTTTGGCAATCTATTCGGCAACCAATTAACCAATGGCGACAGGAAACCTTGCACTTACCTCCTCTTTCCCCCAGGTCAGGTGTGTTGGCGCGAATGCAGCAACAAAAAGTACCATTTCTTTACAGCTGTAGTCCTTCTTTTGTCCCTAAACCGAATGACTGGCCCGACTGGGCGTATGTCACTGGCTACTGGTTTCTTGAGCGTCCGTCGAACTGGCAACCGCCCAGCGACCTAGTAGATTTTCTGGCTGCTGGACCACCGCCAATTTATATTGAAACCTGGCATGAGAAAATCGGAGTAGAAACAGTTCGCAAAGTGCTAATTCCGACAGGACAGCGAGCAATTGTGCGAACCGTAGCAGGCGGGCTTCGTGATGCCAATTTTCCAGAAGATGAGATATTTACGATCCAATCAGTGCCTCACGATTGGCTGTTTCCTCAAATGGCGGCACTGGTGCATCACGGTGGTCATGGTACAACATTGAATGGTATACGTGCTGGCGTTCCTACAGTTACTATGCCCTACAATGGCGACCAGTTTCTCTTTGCGCGTAGAGTAGGGGAGTTAGGTTTAGGTCCACCCCCGATTGTGCAAGAACAGCCTTCAGTAGAGAAACTAGTTGTTGCAATTCAAACTGCTATCAACGATACAACAATGCGATCGCGTGCTGCGGCAATGGGCAAACGGATTCAGGCAGAGGACGGAGTAGCGAGGGCAGTCGAAGCTTTTCACAAGCATCTACCACCTAACTGACAACAGCACAATATCCCAGCCGAATCGGGTTACAGCCGTGTGATTTGAACGATACAGTAGACCGAAAAGTTCTGCGATCGCACTACAGTTATCTTTACACCTTATACATGATGACTATCGTCTTCGTTTTGGAAATAAATAATTGGTATTACTGCTAAATGCCGATATATTTATTTTTTATTCATCTTTCCCTGCTGAAAATAGTATGATAATCATTCTTATCAAAAAATATTACAGCATTTAAAAGTCAAAAACTCATAACAATTTTGTGTTATGGGCTAAAAATGTGTGTCGATTTATCAGACTGCGGAGTGGAGGAAAATTTTGAAGTTAGGACATTTTAGTTATTTAGGGATTGCAGGAATTATCTGTTTGTTATGTTCCGAGCCTGTACAAGCACAGGGAAAAGAAAAGTTAGTTCAGATTAATTTAAATCCAGAGTATAAACCAAAATTACCCATCACACAGATTCCCCAAATAAGTGATATTCAACGTCCTCACACCAGCGTCAAAGACTGGTTAGCGCAGCAGCAAAATCAAGTCATATTCATCACAGGGGTAAGCTTAAATACCAGCGATAACAGTTTAGAAGTAATTTTAGAAACACCTAGTTCTGACCAACTGCAAACTGTAGTTAAGAGTGAAGGAAATAATTTTATCGTTGATATTCCCAACGCTCAACTGAAACTAAGTAGTGGTGAATTATTCCGTCAAGAAAAACCAATCGCGGGAATTACTGATGTTGTAGTTACAAATCAGGATGCAAATACTATCCGAGTCACAGTGACGGGTGAGACGAGTTTACCGAAAGTTGAACTAGATGACAGCGACAAAGGTTTAATTTTTGTTGTCGCTGGTGTGACAACTTCTGCACAGCAACCACAAACACCGGATACACCCTCTGCAAATATCAGAGAACAAGCTGAAGAACCACCAATAGAACTCGTTGTCACGGGGACAAGATTGGAGGTTCCCATTGAAGACACTCCCCAATCAATTCAGGTGATTCCACGTCAGGTATTAGAAGATAGGGGAGTAGTACGTTTAGATGAATTTACAGATAATGTCAGTGGTGTCCAACGATTAACAGAAGGAACAGGCCCTGGTTCATCAGGTTTTATCATTCGGGGTTTTTCTGACGAGTACGAAACTCTCCGCAATGGTTTTCGTTCTCAGGGCGGTTTTGCTAGGGATTTAGCAAACATTGATCGCGTTGAAGTCCTCAAAGGCCCAGCCGCGATTTTGTATGGTAGTGGTTTTCAATCTGGTACGGTTAATACAATCACCAAAAAGCCTTTAGAAGATCCTTTCTATGAGATCAAAGCTACAGCTGGTAGTTATGCTTTTTATCGGGGTGAAATAGATTTAACTGGGCCGCTTACAGAATCAAGATCCCTACTATACCGACTGAATGCTTCCTATCAAAATCAAGGGAGTTTTCGTGATTTTGGCAGATATGCGGGGACTTTTATCGCACCGGCGCTGACTTGGAAATTGGGCGATCGCACTACGTTAAATATAGACTATGAGAACCTCACCT
This sequence comes from Calothrix sp. FACHB-168, assembly GCF_963889195.1. NCBI lineage: Bacteria > Bacillati > Cyanobacteriota > Cyanophyceae > Nostocales > Calotrichaceae > Calothrix > Calothrix sp. FACHB-168. The sequence goes on along the minus strand of NZ_CAWPNJ010000056.1, from coordinate 6,673 downwards.
ATGAATCAGTAGATCCTGGTGTATTTCGAGCAGATCCCAGATTTTTGAACATCCGGCGCAGTTTTTTCCAAGGGGAACCTGATATCAATTTAGAAACCTATACTGCTAACTCATTAACCTACGAATTTGAGCATCAGTTTAGTGATAATTGGCAATTTAAACAAACATTTAATGGACTTTGGCAACAAATTAGCTCCAGAAGGGCGAGTAGTCGGGGACTACAAGATGATGGAGAAACCTTAAACCGTCAATTCACAACCAGCAATAGTCAGACAAATAACCTGAGTTTTCGTAACGAAATCTATGGAAAATTCAAAACAGGTTCCATAGGACATAACATATTATTTGGGGTGGAATATTCCCACTTAGATTATCCCGGTAAAGCTTTCAGTTCACCAATTGCACCTATTAATATCTTTAATCCAGTTTACGGTGCTAGACCAACAGGGGAACTTTCTTTAGATTATTTTATCACCTACGGTAGTGATGTGCTTGGTATTTATGTGCAAGATATCATTGAACTGCTGCCCAACTTAAAAATTGCTGCTGGTGTACGCTTTGCTAGTGTTGAAGGCTTCTATGATGACCTGGATACAAACACCAACATTAACAAAATCAGTGACAGCAAATTCTCACCACGATTAGGAATTGTTTATCAACCAAGTGATACCACAACCCTGTATGCAAGTTGGTCTAATGCTTTTATACCCCAAGTGTTTGGCAGAAATTCCAGTGGTGAAGCTTTTAAACCAGTAACTTCTGAACAATATGAAGTAGGAATTCGCCAGGAATTGTTTGATAGAAAGTTATTGGCAAATTTAGCAATTTATCAAATTACCCGCCAAAACGTCGCCACCACAGACCCCAATTCCGATGACTTTTTTGACAGAATTCAAACCGGAGAACAACGCAGTCGGGGGATAGAATTAGATATTTCTGGGGAAATATCACCGGGATGGAGAATTATTGGGACTTACGCCTATACTGATGCCGTAGTCACAAAAGATAACCTGATTCCCGTTGGCGATCGCTTGGGGAATGTTCCCTATAATAGCGCGAGTCTTTGGACTACCTATGAAATTCAAAAAGGTAATTTGCAAGGATTTGGCGGTGGTTTGGGATTAGTATACGTAGGCGATCGCGCCAATGGTATACCCAACGAATTCACCGTTCCTTCATATCTGCGAACTGATGCAGCGTTATTTTACCGCAGCGATCGCTACAACATTAGTTTGAACTTCAAAAATCTGTTTAACGTGAAGTATTTCGATACTAACGATTTTGGTAGCTTGAATGTACAAGAGCCGTTTACAGTGATTGGTAGTTTTTCCTATAGGTTTTGAAGAGGATTTTTATGATTGATACCTGTGCAGAAACTACAGTCATTACCTCTCAATTTCCTCTTCAACCAAGGGGATGGAGAAAATTATTAGCTGTTAGTTGGGGAATCCTACTCATCAGCTTAACTGCTTGTAGCCGCAATACCTCAAATTCCAGCGTTGCAGTTGCAAATTCGCTTCCTCAAGATAAAATTGTCATCGATTTAGGATGGCATGAATACATTAATTTCCGCCAGGGATTTGACCCTACCGATGGTTGGTCTTGGGATAGTTACAGCGATCCATTATTGCAAAGTCGCTTATTGAGGCGTGACCTTAATCAAGGATTAGTCATGGATTTAGCGCAAGACTATCAATTGAGTAGCGATCGCAAAATTTGGACAGTAAAAATCCGCCCTGATGTCCGCTTCAGTGATGGAAAACCCTTAACAGCAGAAGATGTTGCTTACACATTCAACAAAGACACAGAATTAAGTTTAGAAAAATTTCTAGATAAAGCTGTAGTCACAGGCGATTACGAGGTGAAATTCTACCTCAAAAAACCAAATGTCATCTTTATTGACAAACTCGCTAGCTTAGGCATTGTCCCTAAACACGCCCACAGCAAAACATACAACCGTAATCCCATTGGTTCTGGCCCTTACAAATTAGTACAGTGGGTAGAGGGAGAACAAATTGTATTGGAAGCTAACCCTTATTACTATGGGAACAAACCCAGCATTAAGCGTGTTGTTTTCTTATTCACCCAAGGAGATGCTGCTTTTGCGGCTGCTAAATCAGGTCGCGCTCAAATTGCGAAAATTCCCTATCCCTTGGCAAAACATTCTGTAAGCGGAATGGAACTATATCAAATTCCCACTTTAGATCATACCGTCACGATCTTACCTTTTGCCCCCGATACAGGACAAAAAAATGCTCAAGGTTATCCCACAGGAAATAACGTCACATCAGACCGAGGAATTCGCCAAGCAATCAACTATGCAATTAACCGCCAGACATTAGTCGATGCAATTTTGTGGGGCTATGGGTCTAGTGTTTATGGTTATCCAGGTGGGCCGCCTTGGCAAGAACCAGCCCCGGCCATTGCTGATGCAGATATCAATAAAGCAAAACAAATCTTGGCTGAAGCTGGGTGGGGAGATAGTAACAACAATGGCACAGTGGATAAACAAGGAACAGAAGCAGAATTTACCTTGCTTTACACAGCAAGTCTACCCCATGAACAAGGATTAGCAATGGCGATCGCCCAAATGCTCAAACCAGTGGGGATTAAGGTAAAACCAGAGGGTTCCTATTGGGAACAGATGAAGCATCGCATCCAGCATGACGCTTGGTTCTATACTTTAACAACACGTTCTCTAGATTTACGCGCCCTATACCGTAGTCCCAATGGTATACCCAATCGTCGTCCTAATTACAGTAATTACACTAATCCCACAGTTGACCGCTTATTGGATCAAGGATTGGGTGCTACTGATGAAATCGCCGCTAGTAAGTATTGGAAACAAGTACATTGGAACGGTCAAACTGGAATTGGGACTCAAGGGGATGCAACTTCTGTTTGGTTGGTTAATTTGAATGAGACTTATTTAGTAAGTAAATGTCTGGATATTGGTAGAGCAAAAGTGCCATCTCAACGTCACCAAGGACGACTATTAGGGAATATTACTGAATGGAAGATAATTTGTAATTCGTAATTTGTAATTAAATGAATTTTTTATTGCGATTTTTTCTGAAAAAACTGCTTTATCTTTTCCTATTGCTCTTGACAGTGGCAATTCTCACCTTTGTGTTGATGAGTTTATCTCCCATTGACCCAATTGATGCCTATGTCAATGCTAGCCTGAGATTGACACTCACTCCCGAACAAAGAGAATTAATTGCCCAACGCTGGGGATTAGATAAGCCCATGATTACCCGTTTCTTTCTTTGGTTAGGGCAACTTTTGCAAGGAAATTGGGGCGAATCTATGGTTTATCGAGCATCAGTATGGCAAGTTATTGCTAATCGCTTCGGTGCATCCCTGTGGTTGATGGGGCTGGCTTGGTTGCTGTCAGGATGCTTTGGTGTAACTCTTGGTATCCTCGCCGGAGCAAAAGAAGGCTCATTTTTGGATCAAACTATTCGTCTGTATGCCTACACTTTGGCATCAGCTCCTACTTTTTGGATTGCTTTACTATTACTGACCTTATTTTCTGTCAGCTTACAAGTTACACCAATTTGCTGTGCTTCGCCACCGGGGGTATTGCTGCGGGATGTCAGCCTTTGGGACAGACTATACCATTTAATTTTACCTGCTCTAGCACTAAGTTTAATGGGCGTTGCCACTATTGCTTTAGCTACTCGTGAAAAACTGATCGAAATTCTTCACAGCAACTTTGCTTTGTTCGCCTATGCTCAAGGAGAAACGAAAACAGGGTTCATTCTACATCACGGTTTGCGAAATATTGCCTTACCTGCGATTACATTACAGTTTGCGAGTCTGGGTGAATTGTTTGGCGGTTCGGTGCTGGCGGAAAAAGTGTTTGGCTATCCGGGGTTAGGCGATGCGACAATCCAATCTGCACTCTCTGGTGATGTACCTTTACTGGTGGGTATTGTTTTCTTTTGTGCATTGTTCGTTTTTATAGGTAATGCTCTAGCAGACTTCACCTATCAAATTATTGATCCCCGCATTCGTCTGGGAAACCCCACACCATGAAACTTCAGAATGCTATTTCTGTTACTCGCAGTTCAAAACCTCGTCTCTGGATTTTGGGTAATCGCCGGAGTAAAACTTTAGCGATCGCACTTCTTTGTCTATTCGTGCTGATAATTTTACTGTTGGGTACTCAAATTATTAGCAAAAGTGGACTAGAAATCAACTTACAAGCTCAAAATCAACCGCCTAACTTTGCTCATCCCTTCGGTACTGATTGGTTAGGAAGAGATATGCTCACCCGCACCCTGCATGGATTGAGCCTGAGTTTATGGGTGGGTTTACTCACTGCTATCTGTAGTGCAGTGTTAGCACTGGTGCTAGGCACAATTTCCGCCATTATGGGTGGTAAAGTCGATGTGGCTATCACTTGGTTAATTGATGTGTTTTTTAGCCTACCTCATTTGGTGCTGATTATCTTAGTGGCATTTGCGGCTGGTGGTGGAGTAGGGGGTTTGTTAATTTCCATCATTATTACTCACTGGATGGCATTAGCAAGACTGCTACGAGCAGAGGTTTTGCAAATTAAAAATTCCGACTATGTACAACTATCTGCTAAATTAGGGCGATCGCCTTTGTGGATTGCCCGCCATCACATGATACCCCACCTGTTTCCTCAGTTCGTCGTCGGGCTAATTTTACAGTTTCCCCATGCAATTCTCCATGAGGCTGGTCTTACCTTCTTGGGTTTGGGTCTTTCGCCAGAAACACCCGCCCTCGGTATCATACTATCAGAATCAATGCGCTTCTTATCAGCAGGTTACTGGTGGCTTTCCGTATTACCTGGAATGGCTCTATTAATTGCTGTCAAAGCATTTGATATCTTGGGTGCAAGTGTGCGTGCATTGCTCGATCCCAAAACAAGTCAGGGGTAATTCGTAATTCGTAATTAATTCAAAATCTCAAATGTCGAATTTGAAGATGTTATCAGTTCAAAATTTAAGTGTCACTTTCACGATGTATGAAGCGGGACTGACCCAGAAGCAGTTAACTGTAATTTCCGAATTAGATTTAGAGGTTAATGCTGGTGAAGTAGTTGCAGTTGTTGGTTCTAGTGGCTCCGGGAAAAGTTTACTCGCTCATGCCATCTTGGGTATATTACCGCACAACGCCCAAGTAACAGGACAGATGATTTTTCAGGGAGAACCGTTAACTGTAGAACGTCAGGCGCAGTTGCGAGGAAAGCAAATCGCTCTAATTCCCCAATCTATAAGCTACCTTGACCCTTTGATGCGTGTGGGTTCTCAGGTAAATCGTGCAGGTAATTTAAGTGGATTACCTAAGATAAAAGCTAAACAACAAGTAGATCAAGTATTTGACCGTTATAGTCTGGCTGCGTCAGTGAAACAGCAGTATCCTTTTCAAATTTCTGGAGGTATGGCGCGGCGAGTGCTAGTTGCTACAGCCGCAATAGGGTGTGCTGAGTTGTTAATTGCTGATGAACCTACTCCTGGGCTGCACCCAGAGATTGTAGTAGAGACTTTGAATCATCTGCGGGAACTGGCTAGTGAGGGTAAAGGTGTCATTTTAATTACCCACGACTTAGAAGCAGCGTTGCAAGTGGCGGATAAAGTGGCTGTGTTTTATGCAGGGACAACTCTGGAAGTGGCGAAGGCTGGTGATTTTACCTCTGGAAATCTGCGTCATCCTTATACTCAAGCCTTATGGCGATCGCTTCCTCAAAATGAGTTTATCCCAGTTCCCGGTAGTCAACCCAGCCCAGAGGCTTTACCTGTTGGTTGTTTATTTGGCGATCGCTGTCCTGTAGCAACACAGGCTTGCTTAGAAGCTAGACCCCAAGTTCGGATAGTCCGGGGCGCTCCCGTGAGGTGTATTCATGTTGAAGGCTGAACATTTATCTTTTCGTTACCATTCCCAGCAAAGCTGGATTTTGCAAGATTTTAGTTTGGAATTAGCCAGAGGCGAAGTTGTGGGTTTGACTGGGCCGAGTGGTTTGGGTAAAACCACAATTGCTAAACTCCTAGCGGGATATCTGCAACCGACTCAAGGAAAGGTAACTTGTAATGGTCAGCCCTTACCCAGCAGTAGTTATTGTCCTGTCCAACTGATTTTTCAAAACCCGGAACTAGCTGTCAATCCGCGCTGGCGAATTAGCAAAATTTTAGCAGAAGGACAACCGCCTTCAGATGATTTACTCGCTGCTTTGGGCATTCACCAAAGTTGGCTCAATCGCTATCCTCATGAACTCAGTGGGGGTGAATTGCAACGGATTGCAGTAGCGCGATCGCTCAATTCTTCCACACGCTACTTAATTGCAGATGAAATGACGGCAATGCTAGATGCTAACACTCAAGCTCTGATTTGGCAGGTAGTAATTAAATATGCCAAAGAACATAAAGTGGGAATTTTAGTCATCAGTCATGAAGCAGCGTTACTTCAGCGTCTTTGCACTCACATCATTGATTTGAGTAAACTAATGGTGAACTAACACGTAAAATAGATGTAAGCGTCCTAGATAATGACGTAACCGTGGATTTTCACCTTCTACTCTGCTCATATAGTTGATTGTAGAATAAGTAGGTCAACCAAAAAAAACGTAAGATAGATAGAGTCGGAAATTAAGTGATAAATGATGCCTAGCGCGTTAAGAATAATACTAACTACTGAAGAAGAC
>NZ_CAWPNJ010000055.1:0-55868 GCF_963889195.1 Calothrix sp. FACHB-168 | reverse complement strand
CTCAAAACTCTCAAAGGGCATAGCGGTTCTGTCAATAGTGTGAGTTTCAGTCCCGACGGCAAGACCATTGCCACAGCAAGTTCTGACAGCACAGTCAAACTCTGGGACATCTCTGGCAAACCACTCAAAACTCTCAAAGGGCATAGCGGTTCTGTCTGGGGTGTGAGTTTCAGTCCCGACGGCAAGACCATTGCCTCTGCCAGTGATGACAGCACAGTCAAACTCTGGGACATCTCTGGCAAATTACTCACAACTCTCAAAGGGCATAGCGGTTATGTCAATAGTGTGAGTTTCAGTCCCGACGGCAAGACCATTGCCTCTGCCAGTGGTGACAGCACAGTCAAACTCTGGGACATCTCTGGCAAACCACTCAAAACTCTCAAAGGGCATAGCGGTTATGTCAATAGTGTGAGTTTCAGTCCCGACGGCAAGACCATTGCCACAGCAAGTTCTGACAGCACAGTCAAACTCTGGGACATCTCTGGCAAACCACTCACAACTCTCAAAGAGCATAGCAGTTGGGTCTATAGTGTGAGTTTCAGTCCCGACGGCAAAACCATTGCTACAGCAAGTTATGACCGCACAGTGATTTTATGGGATTTGGATTTAAATAATTTATTAGCCAGTGGTTGCAATTGGCTAAATAATTACCTAGCTATCCATCCTGATGTGCTGCAAGACCTCAAAGCCTGCCAAACTCCAGCTATGAAAAAAGCAGCAGCACCAACATTAGTTACCCAAGGTGAAGAATTAGCCCGCAATCAAGATATTAATCTTGCTATTGCTAAATTCCACCAAGCATTAGAATGGAATCCCAGCTTAAAACTTGACCCCCAAGCAAAAGCCAAACAATTAGCAGATGCTTCAGCCTTAATTGAAAAAGGTGAGAGCCGAGTACAAGCAGGCAATCTTGACGGTGCAGTTGCTAATTTCCAGCAAGCATTACAACTAGACCCCAGTTTAGACTTTAAACCAAAGGCAAAAGCAGCTACTTTATTAGTTGAGCAAGGAACAAGCCTTGTATGGCAGGATAAGTTTAAGGAAGCATTAGCAGCTTACACCAACGCCCAACAGTTAGATCCAAAAGTCGAAATTTCTGCTGATAATTGGGATACATTATGCTGGCACGGTAGTTTGCAAAAACAAGCCGCCGATGTAATGTTTGCTTGTAACCAAGCCGTGAAGCTTGCCCCTGATAATGGCAGCATTCGTGATAGTCGTGGCTTGGCGCGGGCGTTAAAAGGCGACTATCAAGGCGCAATTGCTGATTTTGAAGCCTATATCGCCCAGACTGACGATAAAGATATCAAAGCACAACGGCAAAGCTGGGTGAAAGACCTCAAGGCTGGGAAGAATCCTTTTACAGATGATGTGTTGAAAAAATTGTAGAATTGGTAATTAAGAAAGTCGTTATATGAAAAGTGCGATCGCTTTTTCACCACACCAATTTTAAAGCTATTTTCACGTCAATAGACCACGCTGTAGGGGCACGGCACCAGTAAAATTATTGTATGTACCAAAAGATTATCGGTGTTCCCTACGACAGATGTGGTTCAAATAGGTGAAAACTGCTGTAAAATGCGATCGCTTTTCCAGCTTAATTCAAAAAGTGCGATCGCATTTCTACAACATTAATAAGACTTGCGCACTGAAGCCGAAAAACTCGATCCCCCCTAGCCCCCCTTAAAAAAGGGGGGAAAACTTCTTAAAGTCCCCCTTTTTAAGGGGGATTTAGGGGGATCGATAACTTTTCGCTACCCACGAGAGGATTTTTAAAACATTCTCTCAAAATGCGATCGCAATTACAGCCTGATTCCAAAAGTGCGATCGCTTTTTCACCACACCAATTTTAAAATGCGATCGCCATGAAAATGAATGCATTTATTGTGTAGCAACTTCAGGGTTCCCGGAATCAGCTTCAGGGTTCCCGAAATCAACTTCAGGGTTCCTTGAATTAACTTCAGGGTTCCCGTTTCCGTGTTTCGCGTACCCTGAATCAACTTCAGGGTTCCTTGAATCAACTTCAGGGTTCCCGTTTCCGTGTTTCGCGTACCCTGAATCAACTTCAGGGTTCTTGCAATGACTGTCAAGGGTAATGTCTAAGTGTTTTCCTCAGAAATAAAAAAATGTAGAGACTGCGGAACAATCTCTACAGATTATAGGGTTGTAGGAGTGAACTTGTTTTACCGAAATGCAAAAAATGCGATCGCTTCAACTATCTAACAAACTTGTCCCCGCAAAGCTTCGGTATCAATGGGTTTAATCAAGTAAAGTAGCAATAGATTCCAAACAATCGCCGTAATCAACGGTATTTTCCGCATAAATTTGACAAACTTAGGTTGAGAACTGCGCTCAATTTCCATCAATTTGAAGTTGTAATCCGAGCAGCGATGCAAACGCGAGAAAAATTTGGGATGTTCCGTATTTAACATCACCGGAAAAGCGCGTCCAGCAGTTTCATTAGTATTGCACACTACTTGACGGTCAAATTCCGTCGCATCCAGCCCCAATGAATGATAAAATCCAGCGCGTTCGTGAACTGTTAAAGTGTGGGTAGCAAACACCGATAACAGAAAAAAGCGACTCAACAGTCTAGATTTCCAGGTTTTCCACAATTGGGGTTGAGAGCGTAATAAAGCTTTGAAAATATCCCCATGACGGTTTTCATCCTGACACCAGCTTTCAAAATAGCGGAATATCGGGTAAAACTGGTTTTCTGGGTGCTGTTGCAAATGACGATAAATAATAATGTAACGCCAATAACCGATTTTTTCTGAAAGATATACTGTGTAAATTACCCACTCAATCGGGAAAAATGTATAAGTGCGTCTTTTGGTAATATCAGCCAAATCCAGCGATAATTTAAAATCGCCCATAGCTTTATTTAAAAATCCTGCATGACGCGCTTCATCACGCGCCATCAAGTTAAATATTTCCGACAACAGGGGACTGCGATTTTTCAGCTTGCGTGACAGTTCCTTAAATAGCAAAAACCCAGAGAACTCGGAAATACAAGAACGTTCCAAATATTCAATAAAAGACTGACGTGCTTCGGCTTCAATATGTTCCCAAGACTGCTCAAACGCCTCATCCCGCACAAAATGGTGGCGGTTGTAATCTGCCCGCATTTCTGCTAGCATCGCCTGCAACTCCGTTTCCTGAGCAGACAAATCTAGGCTAGCCGCAGTTTCAAAATCTGTAGTGTAAAACCGGGGAGTCAGTACCGTTTCTTTGCTTGGTGCTTTAATTCCCGGCTTTGGTTCTTTCGGGGCAGACTGGGATAAGGTATTTACCATGAGTTCTCCGGTAGTTAGCTTAACAATTACATAGCCATTAAGTTATGATTAGTGTAATTTGTAGACCAGCCTATTTTGCCAAAAGATTTACAATCCTTTAATTTTGCAACTCTGCAAATGGGAACTTCCCATGTAACACCACACCGCCAACCTTGATAGAAAGTAGGGTGTGTTGTCGCGCAGCGCAACGCACCACACCGTAACGCCACACCGCCAAAACCTCTCGGTGCGTTAGCCTACGGCATAACACACCCTACTGGCGCGTCTAGACTAAAATGTGACAATATAATTTTGTTGTGGGGTGGACATCTTGTCCGCCCAGGACGGGCGAGACGCCCATCCCACAAGAGTTTTATTAATGCACCATTTTAGCCTTGTCGCGCCAGTAGGTTGGGTTGACGTAAGGAAACTCAACACCAGCATCTATGTTGAGTTTCTGAAATTCATGTTGGGTTTCGCAAAGCCTCAACCCAACCTACATCTAATGCACTTCCCAATGCCCAATGCCCAATGCCCAATGCCCCATGCCCAATGCCCAATTTATTAAGTTTTGAAACATACTTATCATAAATAAACTAAATAACCATAGAGTGATTTACGAAGGTAATCACGCTTACTAAGAGTTTAAGAGATATTCAGTATGGGTCGTCATTCAGACAATCGTTCTCAGGAACACAACAATCACACAGCATTGCTCACACCTCCCATCAATGCAGCAAACCTACCACCCGCAGATTCACGCCAACGGGTGAAGCAGTTTATGCAGAATATCCAAGATGAAATTTGCAGTGGCTTAGAACAGCTGGATGGCGAAGCCAAATTTCGTGAGGATCATTGGGAACGCAAAGCTGGTGGTGAAGGACGTACCCGCGTAATTCGGGAAGGGCGAGTGTTTGAACAAGGTGGCGTCAACTTTTCGGAAGTTTGGGGTGATACCTTACCGCCATCGATTTTAACTCAACGCCCAGAAGCAGCCGGACATCAGTTTTTTGCCACGGGAACCTCAATGGTACTGCATCCTCGTAATCCTTACGTTCCCACAGTACACCTTAACTATCGCTACTTTGAAGCAGGCCCGATTTGGTGGTTTGGCGGCGGCGCAGATTTAACACCATACTATCCTTTTGCTGAGGATGCGATTCATTTTCACCAAACTTTTAAATCTGCTTGCGATGGGCATCATCCAGAATATTACCCCACCTTCAAACGCTGGTGTGATGAATACTTCTACCTGCGCCATCGCCAAGAACAAAGGGGTATAGGCGGTATATTCTTTGACTATCAAGATGCCAGTGGTAATCTTTATGTGACTTCCCAGACAGATACACCAGCCGCAGTTTACAGTCAGCAGGTAGGAAAAGTTACACGGAATTGGGAAGATTTATTTGCTTTTGTGCAGAGTTGTGGTAAGGCTTTTTTACCTGCTTACTTACCAATTGTAAATCGCCGCCAAGATATTGAATATAGCGATCGCCAGCGTCAATTCCAATTATACCGTCGCGGTCGTTACGTAGAATTTAATTTGGTATATGACAGAGGAACAGTATTCGGGCTGCAAACCGATGGTAGAGCGGAATCTATATTGATGTCTCTACCGCCGCTAACACGCTGGGAGTACTGCTACCAGCCAGAACCCGGCACGCCAGAAGCGCAACTAACTGAAGTTTTCCTGCAACCGCAAGATTGGGTGTAGGGCATTGGGCATTGGGCATTGGGCATTGGGTAGACGCGATGAATCGCGTCTCTACAATTGTCCCCCCTGCATATTCTGTGTGAGGATGTATCTGTGAGATTGAAATTACAAAATTTTCCCGAAAAAGATGAGCCTTTGCGTCTGGATTGGCTAACGGTGCTGTTTTTTGGGGCTATTCATGGATTAGCTTTATTGGCTCCTTGGTTTTTTTCTTGGTCGGCTGTAGGGATTATGCTGTTATTGCATTGGCTATTTGGTAGCATTGGCGTTTGCTTGGGCTATCACCGACTTCTTAGCCATCGTAGTTTTAAGGTACCGCGATTTTTAGAATATGCGATCGCTATTTTGGGTGCTTTATCATTACAAGGCGGGCCGATATTTTGGGCGGCTGGACATCGCTTGCACCATGCACATACCGAAGACGAAAATAAAGATCCTTACTCTGCCCGCAAAGGTTTCTGGTGGAGTCACATGCTATGGATATTCTATCCCCGTGCAGAGTTCTTTAATTATAATTACTACCAGCGATATGCTCCCGATTTGGTGCGAGATCCCTTTTATCGCTGGCTAAATACTAACTTTCTCTTTCTGCAAATTCCCGTTGCATTATTATTGTATGCTTTGGGCGGTTGGTCGTTTGTGGTGTATGGGGTATTTGTCAGGGCTGTGATTCTTTGGCATACAACTTGGTTGATTAACTCAGTCACCCACATGTGGGGTTACCGCACCTTTGAAATTAACGATAACTCCCGCAATCTCTGGTGGGCGGCTTTACTCACCTATGGCGAAGGCTGGCATAATAATCACCATGCTTATCCCCATGTAGCTAGGTGTGGTTGGCGTTGGTGGGAAATTGATATTACTTGGTGGGCGATTTGGTGTTTAAAAACCGTTGGCTTGGCGAAGGATTTAAATTTGCCACCTGCGCAGGGTTAAGTGCGGGAAATTTAAACGCAAAGGGGCGCAAGGGTAACCGCAGAGGTACGCGGAGGGTAAATGCTCATTCTTTTTCCTCTGTGTTCTCTGTGCCTCTGCGGTTAAAGACACTCTACTAATTCTTGGCGTTCTTGGCGTCTTGGCGGTTCAAAAAATTATGGATTTGGGAAATTTTTCACTACGCACTCAAAGCCTCAAATTGCTGCCAGCAGAGATACAGCGCACGCGGTACGTGGAAGCAGCCTTTCCATTTACCGCCTTTGAGGTTTAATAGTACTTCCCCACGCCGATTGAGATAGCCAAACCATTCACCATGCTGAGAATCTGCAAAATGCGCCCAAGCATAATCATGCACTTTTTGATACCATTCCCAGCAAATGTCACGCCCTGTTAAACGATAACCCATTGCTAAGGCAACTAAAGTCTCTAAATGAACCCACCACAATTTTTGATCCCATTCTAGTTGTTGGGGGGGATGTCCCTTTGCATCCATAAAGTAATATAATCCGCCATATTCACTATCCCAGGCAAAATTGAGAATATTAATCACCACATCTACAGCTTGGTTGATTGTTTGGGTATCGTTGCGACGACGGGCTATATCCATAATGAACCACATCGCTTCAATTCCATGACCGGGGTTAATCACTCTACCTTCAAAACAATCAATGTGAGAACCATCAGGAGCTATATTTTCGTACATTAAACCCTGTTCTTTGTCAAGGAAATCGTTCATCACTTCCTGAACAGTCATATCCAAGACTTGCTCTAGGGTTTCGTTTGGTAGTAACCAAGCCATTTCTAAAGTCAGGTTGGCTAAAATCATCGGTACAGCCAGGGATTTCATCGGGCGCGTACCGGGGTAAGTTTTAGTATATTTACCTTTTGGGTTATCCTTACGGCGTAAAACATTGTTATAAGCTTGCATGGCTACATCCCTAGCCCAATCTTCACCACAGGCGAGGGCGTATTGACTAAAAGCCATTGCGGCAAAGCAATCAGAAAAGATATTGTAAGGCTGGACTAAGGGTTGTCCTTCACGGGTGAGGGAAAAGTACCAGTTACCATCAGCATCTCTGCCATGTTGGGAAAGAAAATTTGCGCCATTGGTGGCAATTTGTAGCCAATTTTCCCGCTTTTCTAGCTGGTTGTACAGCATGGAGAAAGTCCACACCTGACGGTTTTGCAACCAGATAAATTTATCTGTGTCATATACATTACCCTCACGGTCGAGACAAGTAAAATAGCCGCCTTGCTCCCAATCTATTGAGTGTTGTTCCCAAAAGGGGAGTACATCATTGAGCAGTGCGTTTTTGTAGAGTTGAGCGAGTTTGTGGAATTCCTGTCTCATATAATGTACCCCTATTTTGTGTCAAACAGCGTCAATTATCACCTGAGCGTCAGCCAATTGCGAGCTTTTTGCTACGGCATCAGTGCAGAATGGAAAATAAGAGCTATTTAAATTTAGAGTTTGTACATGAGTGCTGATATAACATCTAAGACTACACCTGATTTTGCGATCGCATTATCGCAAGCTGCGGCTACTTATCGCGGTGAAGGTGGTAAACTTCCAAATCCGGCTGTGCTAGTGGATGCATTGCTAGCAGCAGAAACAGCAGCGAAGCAGCAACGGTTAGCTTATAACTTTGAGTCACTGTTAGGTAAATGGCAACTTTGCTTTGCTACGGGAACTCGCAAGGTAAGACAGCGTGGAGGAATTGTCTTAGGTAAGGGTGTATATATGCCCAAATTTGCAGCCGCGCAGATTTCTTTTTGTGCAACTTCTGAACAGGATTTAGGTAAAGGCGAAATTGGCAATCAGGTAAAAGTAGGCCCGGTATTATTAAAGTTAACAGGGCCAGCTAAATATTTAAATAAGAAAAATCTCTTGGCGTTTGACTTTACGCAGATGCAAATTAACTTAGCTAATTTGACTGTTTACAATGGTAAGATTCGCTCTGGTAAAGTGGAATCAGGGGATTTTTATAGTCAACCGATTGCGAAATTACCGTTTTTTGCTTTCTTTTTAATTACAGAAGATTTTATCGCAGCTCGCGGTCGTGGGGGTGGATTGGCTTTGTGGATTCGGGAGAAGAATTAATAGTCATTTGTCAGAGACGCGATGAATCGCGTCTGTACAATTGTCATTTGTCATTGGTTCTCCTAATTACCTTTATTATTGCCCAATGCCCAATAAATAATAGGGGCACAATATATTATGCCCCTACTTAGTTTATTCTGAATAAAATACAATACAGTTCAGTTAAGGATAATTGTAGGTTGGGTAGAGTGATAGCGAAACCCAACATTAAAGCGGCTTTGTTGGGTTTCGTTCCTCAACCCAACCTACATCTTTTCAGGTTTTTGATGCTAACTGAACCTTATTGGAATACAAGATATTTTTATACCAGAACAATGTCAGTTGTTGTCGAGAAGCCTGTTGGCTTGTTCTCAAGAATAGCGAACTGAGTACCTTGGAAGGATAACCCACCAGAATAACTGTCATAGTGGAACTGGGAAAGGGAACTAGCACCAAATCCAACTTTGCTGATCTCAATTTTGTCTGATAAGCTGGGTTGCGACCAGTTTTTCTGGAAATCTTTGATGATATCTATGCCTTCAGCTACATAGGTAAAGGCAAATTTATCTGCACCCGCACCGCCATAAAGTGTGTCAGCACCGTAACCACCAACGATATAATCATTACCATTGCCACCGGAAAGCAAGTCGTTACCACCCTTGCCATTGAGTTTGTCATCACCGTCACCACCATTGAGGGTGTCATGAGCGCTACCACCAATCAGCAAGTCATTACCTGCATCACCATTACCTAATAGGCGAGTGCTGGTATCGCTACCATCTAGGGTGTCATTGCCGTAACCACCGGAGAAGCTTACCCAGTTGACGCCTGTGTAGCTTAAGTTGTTGACATCTAAAGAGTCATTACCGCCTTCACCGGATACAGAAAATTGCTCGGCAGTATCTACGGTGAGTTTAAATGGTACTAGGTTAACTCTATCGAAGATAGCAAGATTTCCTTGTTGACCTAGAACAAATTTGTCACCTAAAGTAACTGAGCCTTCAACTTCAATTGTATCAATACCATTATTGCCGCTAATGCGATCGCTTCCATCACCATCATCCCAAGCCAGGGTATCATTACCCGCACCACCAATCATGGTGTCGTTGCCTTTCTCTCCTTCAACAAAGTCATGACCATCGCCACCATTAAGAGTATCATTGGCACTGCTACCAGTGAGCAAGTCATTACCTGCATCACCTTTGGCAAATATTCGCGTACTGCTATCGCTAGCATTGAGGGTATCATTACCCTCACCGCCTGAAAACTCTACTAAATCTACACCAGTACCAGCCAGATTATTGACATCTAAAATGTCATCGCCACCTAAACCATTAATCTGGAATTTTTCTGCCGAGTCTACGGTTAAGGTAAATGGTACCAAGTTGAGGCGGTCAAAAATGGCTTGTCCTTGGGAATTGCGTTGCAAGCGGAAGTTATCGCCAACGCCTGCGCCATTAACTTGAACTGTATCATAGCCTGTTTCGCCACTGATTCTATCGGAACCGTCGCCGTTATTCCAAATCAGCAAATCGTTGCCAGCGCCGCCAAGGAATCTATCTGCACCGCGATTGCCGATTAAGGTATCATCGTCATGACCACCGGATAGATAATCGTTACCGTCACCGCCTTGCAATAAGTCTTTCCCTGCATCGCCATAAAGGCTGTCGTGAGCAGAACCACCAGTTAGGGTATCGTTACCATCATTGCCATAAGCGCGCAAAGTTGTTTCTGTACCGCTACCATCTAGCCAGTCGTTACCAGCACCGCCTGTGAATTCTACTAAATTCACACCAGTACCAGCCAGACTATTGACATCTAAGATGTCATCGCCACCTAAACCGTTAATCTCGAATTTCTCTGCTGAGTCTACGGTTAAGGTAAATGGTACCAAGTTAAGGCGGTCAAATACAGCTTGTCCTTGGGCATTGCGTTGCAAGCGGAAGTTATCGCCAACACCTGCGCCATTAACTTGAACTGTGTCATAGCCTGTTTCACCACTGATTCTATCGGAACCGTCGCCGTTATTCCAAATCAGTAAATCGTTACCAGCACCACCCAAAAATCTATCTGCACCGCGATTACCAACTAAGGTATCGTTACCATCACCACCAGATAAATAATCATTACCATCTCCACCAAGTAACAGATCGTTTCCTTTATCTCCATAAAGGCTATCATTACCAGCGCCACCATCTAGAATATCATTGCCTGCTAATCCATAGATTTTATCGTCGCCATCAGTACCTGTGAGGATAGGGTAATATATTCCATTTTGAGTTGTGCCGTTGTCGTTGTAAATAGTGCCGTTTTTAGTAGCCATGTCAGTTTCTCAATAAAATTTAATACAAATTTTGACTCTATGCTTGTTGAACAAAGGTGAGTTGAATAATGGATAAAAGGAAGATTAAATTAAATTTGTATGTCGATAAACTTGATATAAACTATTTGGAAATATCACGTTTATTGATTAATCTTCCTGGTGCTGTTCCCATCTCCTTTGTGCCGTTGTTATTATTTAGAATCTCCTATAAATCCCAAAAGATAAATGTGGATAATTTAAGGAGTTTCTTTGGCTTAATTTGGCTACTAAAAAACTGAGGTAAGGTTAGGTAAGGAAAGGTAAGGATCTAAACAATTCAAAATTCAAAATTCAAAATTCAAAATTAAGAATTCTATTTGCCCAATGCCCAATGCCCAATGCCCATTTACTTACAACAATCTATTAGCGGTTCTGAAGAAATGTTATTTAAGCCGATAGATTGTAACATTTTAGACCAGTTATTTTGTTTAGGGTCTTGGCGGTGAATTTCTGCGGAAGTAGTTAGGTAATCGTACCAAATACCGTTGGTGCTATAAATTGCGGCGCGTTGGTTAAGTGTGGCTTTATTTAATTGATTTTTTGCTGTAGCGTTGAGTTCGACTCTTTTAATCCAACCATCAACATAAACAGGTGGTTGTTGGCGATCGCAGTATACATCTAAATACCAGTGATAACGCTTGCCAATTTCTAAGGAGAAATCTTTTGATGGCACAGACAGCTTGATAATTCCTGGTTTTCCCGATAGTGTCACTGGTTTTTTATATACAATTTCTCCAGCTTCATTCTGCAAACTGAACTCTGCATTAGCTGTGGTGACATAAGGAACGTAAAACCAAAAGGTAGGATGGGAAAGAGTTGTTAATCCAAAGACGACTTGGGGATTTGCAGCACCATACACCGGAACTAAGGCTGTTAGCTGCTTTTGGTTACTGATATCCCCCTGTTCTGTCATCACGGAACAACCGCGTTTTCCGCCGGCTGTGCGATTACCGGGTGCGCCAAGCCCTGGTGGTGGTGGGGGTGCGTTAAATATTTCTGTTGCGGGGATTTGCGAGTTTACGGGTTGTGTTGGTATTAGGGTGCAGCAACAGCAAAGCGATAATAAAGCGATCGCACAAGCTATTTTACCTGTTTTGGAAAGAGCGTTGACGGTTGACTGTTGACTGTTGACGGTTGACTGTTGACGGTTGACTGTTGACTGTTGATTCTTAAGAGAGATTTTCATGGCAAAATTTGTGTGATTTTCTCGTGAATCGCTGATTTGTCAAGATTCTTAATTAAGAGAGCCAGATTTAATCTATGTTTTCTTTTAAATAATCACCATCAGGAGATATGTTTGCGCAATTATTTCTGTCTTCGTATTGGGCTAATTTAGGCATTATTACTAATAGGCTAGTGCCTGTAAATACAAAATTTATAGCAGCAGGAATTAGGGGTATCCAAATCCCCTTTAATAGCAGAATCATGCTGGTTGCTGAGATGACGACAATTACAACAACTCCCACTAATCCTAAAATTAGGTAATTACGAATACGCAATGCGATAATTGCGCCGAAAATAGACCAGAAAAATATCCATAAAATTTCGCCCCAAATCGGCCAAACCCCTAACAAAGTTCGCCCATCTAATACTGCACTGAGAATTTGACTCGCCATTTGTGCATGAATAATTACACCAGGAATTTCTTGCTGTTGCTGTGTGGTGTATGGTGTGGGGAAATAATCGCCAGCACTTTGAGCAGTAACACCGATAAGGATGATGCGATTTTTGACTTTATCGGGAGCGATCGCACCTTGCAGCGCATCTTTTAGGGTAATTTGCTCTATCGCTTTTAAGGGAGAGCCTGAGGAACGGTAATTTAGTAAGATTTGATAGCCTTTATCATCTAATTGCTGATATCCTCCCATGCGCGATCGCAAACGTTTAAATATCACTTTACCAATCTGCAATTCCTGATTTTTGGTGTACTGTGCAGATATACCCTCAGCTTTTAAGTAACGAAATACTAATTGCATACTAATACTGTAGGGTGTAGTACAAGGGGATGATGTGCTGGGTGCTATGGCAATTAACTGGCGGCGAAGGATACTATCTGTATCTTGGGTAAAATCGCTAAAGCCTTGACGTTGTACGGGAATTTCTGGCGCTGCTGCAATACCTGGCTCGTTAATTTCTGGTTCACTGGCTCGACAAATGGTAAAAAATTTATCGCTGCGTCGCATCCAATCGCCTAGAGGTGCTTGTTGAGAGTTAACGGGGAAATCTCGGTAAATATCTAAACCAATGGCGCGTGGTTGCAATTTTTCGAGTTTTTCCACCAATAAAGCCAATGCGCGATCTGATAGGGAGCCTTTTCTGTCTTGCTGTTCTGGTAGCTTAAAATCATTTTCTGCGATCGCTATGACTAACAATCGAGAATCTACCGGTTCTTGAGGACGCAAGCGCATGATTCGATCAAAAGCTTTTAATTCCGCACCCTGTAATAATCCTAGATGACGCACGCCTAATAGTAAAGCGGTGACAATCGCAGGTAAAATTAACACAGTTTGCAGTTGGCGCTTGCTCGATAAGGTTTGCAGTGGTTTATCGTCTAATTCTAGACTAAATAAAGCTTTATCCAGCCAATTTTGATTAAAAATAGCAGCATAAATCCGGTTATAAATCCTTAAACAACCTTGCTGCTTGACTACCAATCCTGATAACCTTAATTCCATTTGCTCAAGGCTGTTATTGGCTGCGATTTGTCCTCTGCGTAAAATTTGCTGATAAAGTTTGAGTAACTTGTGAATGCGCTGTTCGTTTCTCAAGCTATCATCACTGCAACGATAAATTAAGCGATCGCGAATTGTTCTTAAATGCTGCGGTTCATCTTGAGATTCCCAGTTGTCAATGATTTGCGATCGCACTAATTTCGCAACATAATCTGCTTCATTATCTGGGGGAATCATCCCAGAAGATGCAATCGCTAACTGACACAGTTTTTGCGTCAAAAAAGGTTGACCGCCAGTCCAAGCCAAAATTTCTTGTAAAATCCTCTCAGGACGAGCAAATTTACCCGCTAATCCCTTGACTAATGGTTGCGCTTCCGAAAATTGAAACCCGTTGAGTTCAATTGCGCGTCCAATATTAAACGGTGTACGCTGTTTATCTTGAATTAAATCGTAGGGAGTAGTTACCCCTAACAAAGCAAAAGTCAGACGTTGGTAAGCAGGATTATCGGCGCGTTTGTTATAACAAGCGCGAATCAAGGCTAAAAAATCATCTTTAAAGCTGATTTGGAGAATGCTATCGATTTCGTCTACAAAAATGACGATATTTTGCGCAACTTCTACCAATAGCACCGACTCAATAAATTCACTCAAACATTCTACAGGTGAAAGTCCAGTGCGATCGCTCCACCAATTTAATACTTTAAATTTCGGTATAAAACTCCGCGCCAGTCGCCGCAACACTCCCAAATACCACTCAGATTGAGTAATATCCTGACTGCCGATAGCTGTAATATCTATCACACCACAAGCCACACCTTCTGCTTGCAACTTGCGCATAGTTTGCACCCGCAGACTAGATTTACCCATCTGCCGCGAATTAAACACATAACAAAATTCCCCAGCCTTCAGCGCCGCATAAAAGTCTCTATCCGCTTGGCGCTGCACATAACTGGGAGCATCAATTTGTAAGCTCCCGCCAACTTGATATTTATAATTTGAGTTTTCTGGATTAGTCAATGGTCAATAGTCAATGGTCAATAGTCAATGGTCAATGGTCAATGGTCAATAGTCATTTGTCCTTCTTCCCTTCTCCTTCTCCCTTATCCCCTTCCCTAACTCCTATCCCTTAATTCTAAAATTTTTGTGGTTGCTGTTAATAATTTTTCTAATTCAACTGGCTTAGATAGGTGCATTTGAAAGCCGGCTGCAATTGCTTGTTTTTGGTTCATTTCCCCGGCGAAAGCTGTCAAGGCAATCGCGGGAATTTTCCCTCCTTGTTCTGGTGGCATAGCGCGAATTAAACGGATTAACATATAGCCATCAATTCCTGGCATACTAATATCGCTTAACAGTAAATCTGGGCGAGATTGGGCAATGATTTCTAAAGCTTCGCCGGCGGAAGTGACAGCCGTGACTGATGCACCTAAATTTTCCAGCATAATCGTGATAAATTCACCTGTATCGCGATCGTCATCTACTACTAAAATCCGTAAACCTGCCAAATTTTCATGATTATTTAATGTCCGCTCATTGGCTGATATTTGTGATTGTTTGGGCATCAATGGTAAATTTACAATAAATGTTGCCCCTGTACCTTCTCCTTGGCTTTCTACTTGCACTGTTCCGCCATGCAATTCTGTGAGATGGCGCACAATTGCTAGTCCTAATCCTAAGCCGCCAAATTCTCTGGTAATTGTGCCATCAGCTTGACGGAAATATTCAAATACATGGGGAAGAAAATCTAAGCTAATGCCTTTACCATTATCTTTGACTTGAATTACAGCATGACTATCTACTTGTTCTAGCCTTACTTCTATCTGTCCTCCTGATGGGGTAAATTTTACGGCGTTAGATAGGAGATTCCAAAATATTTGTTGCAAGCGAGCGACATCCCCAGCTACTAAGCCAATATGACTATCTAAACTAGTTTTTAGTTGAATATTTTTCGCTTCTAATGCTAAGTGCATCGTCTCCAAAGCTGCGGTAATTATCTTCGCTAAATTCACTGGCTGGATATTTAATACCATTTTGCCTTGTTGAATGCGAGAAACATCTAACAAGTCTTCAATTAGTTGAATTTGTAACTTAGCATTGCGCTCGATAATTTCTAAGCCGCGAAATAATTTTTCTCCCTCATATTTATACATTTTAATTAAAGATACCCAACCTAAAATCGGGTTGAGGGGAGTACGTAATTCATGGGAAAGTACAGCTAAAAATTCATCTTTGAGGCGGTTGGCTTTTTCCGCTTCTGCCCTTGCAGCTTGCTCTCTAGTTAATAATTGTTCTCGTTCTACTTCTGCTTGCTTGCGTCTAGTAATATTTCTAAAAAAGATACCTAAACCATCTTCTGAGGGGTAAGCATGGGCTTCAAACCATTTACAATCGCCTTCGCAAAAAGCTTCAAAATGTACGGGTATTCCTTCAGTTAATGCGCGACGATATTCGCGCTCAAATGGTGTACCATGACTGTCTGGCCATTGTTCCCAAAAGTTATTTCCTACTATTCTATCTGCGTCTACGCCGATAATGTTCACTGCTTGTTGATTAATATAAGTAATTTGCCAATCTTGATTGACTGCGATAAAAGCATCAGTCATGCTTTCAAGAATATTGGCTAGACGCTGCCGCAAAGATTGTTCTCGCCGGAGTAATTCATCTTTTTCCCGGTTAGATTCCTCTAGGCGAATATTAGTAGCAACTAAAGAATCATTTAGATAAATCAGTTTTTCCGAAAGTTTAGCACGGGCTTGATATTCACCAAGTTTGACTCGTTCTACGGCTAATGTTACTTGAGTTTTGGCTCTTTCTGTAATTGCTGTTCCTACCAGTAAACTTACAGCACATTGGACTAATAAACTTAGTTTATGAACGTGTAAAACTTCACCAGGAAGCATAAAATTGTCTATTAAAATTGTATCTGGGTAGACAATGAGATAACAAAATAAAGTTACTAATACGCAGAATGTAGAGATTAACATTCCACTGGTAACACCAAAGCGACTGGCAGCCCATAAAACGGGAATAAAGCTTAAAAAAGATAATTGTTGGAAGCGAAAATGTGTTTGTTGAGTTTGGGTAACAGTGAGAATTGCGATCGCTACACACAGCAAAATAATCGTGCTAATTTCCAGGATAAATCGCCGCGATTGTCGGAAATTGACAGCATTTAAGCTAGAATCTACCCCTTCCTCACGATCTATCCAGCCCATAGACTGAAAAAATGGCGTGAATACTAATAAAGCAGTTGGTGTAATTGCCATCACTCCCATAGCATTACCTAACCACCAATTAGGGATAGTTTGCGCCAAGCTAGCCCAAGACATTTTTCCCACAGCTAACCAAGTTAAGCTACCAATTACAGCTAAACTAGCAGAGGCTGCTATGGGTACGGTTAAGGTAAAAATTGCGGCATCTCTGAGATTATTTAATCGCAGCGAACCTTGTTTAAGACGACGATAGAGTAACCAAGCAATCAAAGGCTCTATACCATCAGTAAAACCAATGAGTCGTTCCCAACCTTGCAAGCCCCAAAATGGTGCCATCAAAAATGATGCCAATCCTGTAAGTAAGATACCATCAGTCCCTAACCAAAAAGTGAGCGCGATCGCCACACCTGAAGGCGGAAACCATAAAGAGATTCCTGGCTGAATTTGGTAGATGAGAGCCATTTGATGAGCCAGAACTAAGGCTAATAACCCTAAAACTGTAATTACAAGCCTTCTACGCATAGGCTTAAGCAGCAAATCTCCTAATTTTTAGCTCAAACGTCGCTGTAACCACAAACCTAATAACGGCAAAGCTAGTTTATAACCTTGCTCTGCATTGTAAATTAAACCCTTATGCTGTAATCCAGTCAATGCACCTTGTAGGCTGCCGCCTCTTGATAGTCCATGTTTTTGAATATACTCTTTACTCTGGGGTTTTGCTGTGGGATCTAAAGCTAAACATTCCAGCAAGTGTACCTGATTTGCAGGTAATAGCATCAGTAATGATTCAAAGGTAATCGATAAATCTTTGAGTAATCCGGCAATTGCTTGTTGTACATGTTCTTCTGTAATTAATTCATCAGCAGGACACAAAGTTTGCAAGCGACGAATCAACGCCATTGCATCGCCTATATGTCCTTGTACTGCATCTAAGAAGAGTTGTAAAGCACAAGAACGAGAATCAAATTTTAGTCCTTGTGTATGTAACATCTCCCTTGCCCACAATCCTAAAACATCTTTAACTAAGGGAGGTAACTGTATCGTTTCTAAAGGATAGTTATTTTCATCTGTGTGCTGACTTGTTTCAGCAATAGTCGCAATTAAAACATAACTAACTTCCGTTTGTGCCTTAATTTCTCTGCGGAATGTTGCTTCCCACAAATTATTTCGATCCCAAGAGCGAATGTGGGGAAAACTATGCAAAATTAATACTACTCGTTGCTGTAAATCTACGGCGATAATTTGTGTCAATTGCAACAATAATTCAAATGCTTGCCATACCTGTTTTTGGTTAAGGGAAGGTAATATTTTTAGTTTTCCTTCAGAATTGTAGACAAAAAACTCCCTAGCATTCTCAGCCACCCAGCTGTGGATTTTTTCTAGTTGCCAATTTTGGCTAATCACCTCCGCCAACAATTGCACAAATCGCTGCCCATCGATAGCGCGGATACAATCGATTTCCAATGCGATCGCACCTACTTCTTGAGCTGCACCTCGCACTAAAGTACGCCTCCCACTCCCCGGTACTCCCGTAATCAGCAAATCACCATCTCGCGCCAGCACTTCGACAACATGCTGAAATTCCACCGAGCGCCCAATTAATTGTAAAGGAGTAGCCAAGTCCAAAATATACCCGCCTGCTGAATGCTGCCCTATCTGTAACGTCAGCATACTAAGTTGTGGGAGTAGTGGGCAACCGTGGAATGGGTTGATGGTTGACGGTTGACGGTTAATGGTTGTTCCATGCTGAATAACTATGATTATTATTTAAATAATTTAGTGTTTGCAAATAAATAGCACTAAAATTTCGTGTTATACAAAATATAACACTTTAAAACAAGGGAATAAAGAGTTATGGCTCCAGCTGTATCTACCATCGCTCCAGAAGATAAGCAGCTGACTGTTTGGCATGGCTTGGATATTGAGGAAGCGATCGCGCGGTTGCAAAGTGACGCTGAATATGGGTTGAATGATGCAACAGCAGTTATGCTGTTGAATACATTGGGCGCAAATGAACTAGTGGCGAAGCCGGGTAAACCTTGGTGGTTGAAGTTTCTGCTGCAATTTAACCAACCGCTACTGATTATTTTGTTGTGTGCGGGGTTGGTAAAGGCGGTAACAGGTAGTTTTGTCAACGCTGGGGTAATTTGGGGTGTGACGACTACTAACGCCATCATTGGCTTTATTCAAGAGTCAAAAGCCGAAAGTGCGATCGCAGCTTTAGCCAAAGCCATTACTACGGAAGCCACAATTATCCGTGACGGTCAAAAAATTCGCATCCCTTCCCGCGATTTAGTCCCTGGAGATATTGTATTACTCACCTCTGGCGATAAAGTCCCAGCAGATTTACGGTTAATTAAAGTAAAAAATTTGCAAATCGATGAATCTGCGTTAACTGGGGAATCAGTAGCCATAGAAAAACATACCGCAACCTTAAACCCAGACACTGCCCTAGCCGAACGAAAAAACATGGCTTACGCAGGTGGTTTTGTTACCTTTGGGCAAGGTACGGGAATTGTCGTAGCTACAGGGAATGAGACGGAAACCGGGCGCATTTCCCAGCTAATGGAGCAGCATACCAATCTTTCCACGCCTTTAACCAGAAAATTTGATAAATTCAGTCAAAATTGGTTGTATATGGTGCTAGGGTTAGCTACCCTGTGCTTTTTCGTCGGCTTAAGTTCCCGCAGTTTTCAAGATGCTTTAGAAGCGGCGGTAGCGTTAACAGTCAGCGCCATTCCCGAAGGTTTACCAGCAGTTGTCACAGTCACCCTCGCCATTGGCGTTTCCCGGATGGCGCGACGCAATGCAATTATCCGCAAATTACCGGCTGTGGAAACCTTGGGTAGTGCAACTGTCATTTGTTCCGATAAAACCGGAACTTTGACAGAAAACCAAATGACAGTACAAGCCATCTATGCAGGGGGACATCAATATACTGTTACAGGTGTAGGTTATGCACCAGACGGGGAAATTCTCAACGATGAGAAACCTGTAGATTTGAACAGTGATAAGGGTTTGCAAGAATGCTTAATCGCCGGCTTACTCTGCAATGATTCCCACCTAGAGACGAAAAATGGTAGATGGGTAGTCATGGGAGATCCCACCGAAGGCGCATTAATTACAGCTGCAAACAAAGTCGGTTTTAGCCAACCAACCTTAACCAAGCAAATGCCTAAATTAGATGGGATACCCTTTGAATCAGACTATCAATACATGGCGACTTTGCACGCCACACCCAAGGGTAAAACCATCTATATCAAGGGTTCCGTCGAGGCGATTATGCAACGCTGCACCTTAATGTTAAACACAAATGGACAACCTCGTCCCCTCGATTGTGTCGAGACATTAAAACAAACTTCCATCGAACGGGAAGTGAATATTATGGCGCGACAAGGCTTGCGGGTGTTGGCGTTAGCGAAAAAGCCTGTGAGCGATGGGCAAAATACAGTAGATCGTGCAGATATTGAGGATGGCTTGATATTCTTAGGCTTACAGGGAATGATCGATCCACCCCGTGAGAGTGCAATTAAAGCCGTGCAAGCCTGTCAATCAGCCGGAATTCAAGTGAAGATGATTACCGGAGATCATGCTATCACAGCTGGGGCGATCGCTCGTCGTATGGGCATTAACAAAAACGGTTCAGTTCTCGCCTTCACAGGTGCAGAACTAGCAAAAATGGAACCAGCAGAACTCGCCCAAGTAGCCGAAGAAGGCGTAGTCTTTGCCCGTGTCGCCCCCGAACAAAAGCTGCGTTTAGTCGAAGCCTTACAATCAAAAGGCGAAATCGTCGCCATGACAGGAGATGGTGTCAACGACGCACCCGCCTTAAAACAAGCAGATATCGGGATTGCGATGGGTGGCGCAGGTACAGAAGTTGCGAAGGAAGCCGCAGATATGCTGCTTACCGACGATAACTTTGCTTCTATTGAAGCAGCTGTAGAAGAAGGGCGTGCGGTTTACAAAAACCTCATCAAAGCCATTTGCTTTATTTTGCCGGTGAATGGTGGCGAATCAATGACAATTTTGATTAGCACCTTATTAGCCAGAGATTTACCGATTTTATCCTTACAAATCCTCTGGCTAAATATGCTCAACTCCATCACCATGACAGTACCTTTAGCCTTTGAACCAAAAGCGCAAAACATCATGGAACAAGCACCGCGCCATCCCAACGAACCCTTATTATCGGCAAGTCGGTTAAAGCGGATTTTAGCAATTTCATTGTTTAACTGGATTGTGATATTTGGCGTATTTGAATATATCCGCCAAACCACAGGCGATTTAAATTTGGCGCGAACAATGGCGATTAATTCCTTAATTGCTGGGCGGATATTTTATCTGTTGAGTATTAGCCAATTAATCCCCAATTTAATTGCCAAAATGGACGGCACAATTCAAGAAAATGTGGATATTCCTGCCATTGCATTTGGGATTATAGGGGCGATTATTTTGCAAATTATCTTTGCCCATGTGCCGTTTATTAATTACGTGTTTGAAACAGCGCCTTTAAGTTGGCAGCAGTGGTTATTCTGTTTAGGTGTTGGTTCACCGATGATTCTTTGGGCAGCCGTTGTCAATCGTATCGATCCGCCTAATTAATAGTAGGGTGGGCAATGCCCACCTGATTTTTTAATTAAACCACAGAGGCATAGAAATTGCGGAGTCTATCATTATATAAAAAGATGTTTTTAAGTGAAAATTATCCATGAAAATATGTTTAAATAATAAACATACAAAATTTCATTAACCTTTATATAGCAATGGAAAGAAGAAAAATTTTAATTGCTACAAAAACATATCCTGCAATTAGCAGAAAGTATAAGGAAACAGTCTGTACAGCCGGAGTTTTACTAGATGATTTAGAGCAACCGCTACAGTGGATTCGCATTTATCCTATCCGATTTCGTTATTTAGAAACCGATCGACGTTATCCTAGATGGTCTATTATTAGCGCGGAAATTGAAAGAAATGAAAAAGACTACAGAGAAGAAAGCTTTAGAATTAATGATGAATCTATAGAAATTGTCAGAAAAATTGGTACCAATGATAATTGGGCAGAGAGAAAGTCGCTAATTCTACCCCTAGAGTTTAGTTCTATCAGTGACATTAAACAACAAGGTAAATCTTTAGGTATTATTAAACCTCAAAAAATTAACAGATACTATGATAAAAAAACTGAGCGGGAATGGAGTCCCCGTCAACAAGCGATTCAAGACCAACTAGATTTATTTGAACCTTCCGTAGAGCTAGAAAAAATTCCTTACCAATTTTTTTATGATTTTGTGGCTCAAGATGGTAAACGTCATAAATGCTCTATAAATGATTGGGAGATAATGCAACTTTATAGAAATTGCCGCAATAACTCTCAAGCATCTACTTTAGAATTAAAAGAACAAGAAGCATTAGAAAAAGTTAGACAAAAATTAGTAGATGATTTTTTGAACAAAAAAGATTTATACTTTATAGTAGGTAATCTAAAAAATCATAAGAATGCCTTTATGATTATTGGGCTATTTTATCCACAAAAAGTTGAGTTTGAGCAACTTAGTCTTTTTTAAATAATTAAAGAGTGTAAAATGAATAACTTGCAACAATGTACAAATCAATACATTCTTACATTCGGTTATGGTAATCGTAAGGGCTATGAAGAGTTCATAAAATACCTTGAAGAGTTTAATGTCTCATCGGTTATTGATGTAAGATTTCATCCCCGTGCTTGGAGTAGAAAATGGTATGGAGAACAAATTGAAAAGCTTTGTGTTACTAAAGGGATCAATTACATTTCTCATATCTATTTAGGAAATACATCAGGAAATGCAACTTGGGAACCTCCCGATAGACAAGAAGCTGAGAAATCATTAGAAGCGGTTGCAGAAATTGCTCGTACTGGAACTGTTTTATTACTCTGTGCAGAGAAAGATTGGCATCGATGTCATCGAGTAGAGGTTGCTCACCAATTAGAAAAGTTAGTACAACTTCCTGTAAAACATTTAGCTTGACTTTGTCAGTCTAAGCTTTTCTGGTAATACAGAACAAAGTTAATACCTAAGTAAGATTGACTGAAAGTACAAAAAGCTGTCTCCCTAGCATGGCGCGATCGCGTGAATTTGATATGATTGAGCATCAATTAACACATCGTCTCTAATGGATGCTCAATTATGCGCCTGTCAGCAAGATTTAATCTATCTCGGTTCCTCAAGTTAATTATCAGTTTAGTAGTCTTATCAACACTGTTATTCCTCTGTCAGCGAGTTTGGGCGCAAGATTGGCTACCTGTGCGCGGTGGTATCCCATTTGGTATCAGTGGAATAGCGCTGATTGAACAACAAAGTGATTCCCTAAGTTTTCTTATTGTTCATGATAATAAAAAACCAAATCAAGGTCGTCTAGCAATTATTAATATTAAAGGTAAGCAGCAACCTGAATATTTAGAGTTAAACTGGCCAAGTAACGCAAAATTACCGGAAGATTTAGAAGCTTTAACATCTATTCCTGGGACAAATAATACTGCTTTTATAGCTTTAACTAGTTTAGGAAAAGCTTATTATTTAAAATTAGAGTCTGATAAGAAAACTATTTCTTTAGTTAAAGAGTTTAATTTACCACCATATCCAAAAGGTAGTAATTTTGAAGCATTTGCTCTACAAGATATAGATGAGAAATTAGTTGCAGTTTGGGCACATCGCGGCGCAGCAGAACAACCAGCAACTCTTTATTGGGGATTGCTGGATTTGAATAAATATCAAATTGTTCCCACAGGTTATAATAATTTAGTCGTACCCTTTCCCTCTGGAAATGTGCGCCATATTTCCGATTTAAAAATAGATGCAGCAGGAGTTATATATATTAGCGCAGCTAGCGATCCTGGTGATAACGGGCCATTTCAATCGGCTGTATATGTTGCAGGTTCTTTGGGATATCGTAATAACAAAATAGTCTTCAAGCAAAGTTTTCATTTTGTACCAATTTACCGGAATAATTATCACAAAATTGAAGCGTTAGAACTTGTTTCTGGTGCTAAAGGCGGTATTGTTGTTGGTACTGATGATGAGAATTTTGGTTCTGCTGTGTATATTGTGGGCGGAGAATGAAAAAATATCCTAATTATTAACTTACTAAGCCCGCAACTCGTAGGGGCGGGGTTACCCCGCCCCTACAATTTGGGATAATTTATTGTTTGAATTTCCCTTATTCTGAAGGGCATAACGTGCATTATTTTTGCAAATTATTATTTATTCGGTTGAGCAATCCGGGTTTCGATATCTTCTAATGTTTGCAGTAATAAACGTTTTGCTTGTAATTGCCAACCCCATTTTTGAACTCTAAAAGCAGCGACAGAACCAGCGATGGCTGCTAATAATCCGATGGGTTGATTTAGAGAAATTCCTAATAATAAACCTAAGCCGGCAATTCCCCAAAAGGGTAAGGCTACTACTTGTCTTTGTTCTTCGACAATTTGGGCTATTTGATTGGGTTGCATTATCGCTAATAATTCGGACTTGATTTGGCGTTGCTCGGCTAAAGATACTGATAAACCAATTTTGCGCCGCAGCTTTTCAATTTTACGAGCGTCAGTACTGTACTCAGTTAGCTCGTCTTCCGCCATTCTGAGGAGATTTTCTAATTGCGCCATCTTCAATTATATCTTTAATTTCCAATTTGTCTCAATAAGGTGATTATCTCAAATTATTGTTAATCTTTCTTGACTATATCTTGGTATTTTCATTACACAATCCCAAATTTAATCTCTAAAATTGAACATAGGCAAAATAAACTAGCACGCCAAGGCGCAAATAAAAGTTCTCGACAAACTTAGGAGAATTTCTGTAATGCTTGTTGTTCTCCTTGATCCCTGATTATTGCTGCTTGACTCTTATCCCCGGATGCTTAGGAGTACTAGCAATTTTGCACTTATAACCAGAGCATTTACTTGTGAGGTAATTCTGATGGTAACAGTAGCGAAGAATACTTTGTCTGTGGATACAAAAGAGCGATCGCTGATTCTTTGGTTTGATGAGGTGGGAATTGCGGATATTCCCTTAGTTGGTGGGAAAAATGCGTCACTAGGTGAGATGATTCGTCAGTTGACACCTAAAGGCGTGAAGGTTCCTACCGGGTTTGCAACTACAGCTTATGCTTATCGTTATTTCATCGAGTCTGCGGGGTTAGACGCACAGCTAAGAGAACTGTTTGCAGACTTGGATGTGGAGGATATGAAAAATTTACAAGAACGGGGTAAAAAAGCACGCGCCTTATTAATGCATACGCCATTTCCCCCAGAACTGCGTCAGGCGATCGCATCTGCTTACGAAACCCTCTGCGAACCTTACAATGCAGATACAGATGTTGCCGTCCGTTCTAGCGCTACAGCTGAAGATTTACCCGATGCTAGTTTTGCAGGACAGCAGGAAACATACCTCAACGTTGTTAGCGTTTCTGGGGTGTTAGCAGCTTGTCATCGTTGCTTTGCTTCTTTATTTACCGATCGCGCTATTTCTTACCGTCATACCAAAGGCTTTGACCATTTTAGCGTTGCTTTAGCTGTGGGCGTGCAAAAAATGGTGCGTTCCGATTTAGCCTCTGCTGGGGTGATGTTCTCTATTGAAACAGAAACGGGTTTCAAAGATGCAGCCTTAATTACCGCCGCCTATGGTTTGGGTGAAAATGTCGTCCAAGGTAATATCAATCCCGATGAATATTATGTATTTAAACCGACTTTAAAAGCTGGGTTCCGCCCAATTATTGATAAAAAATTGGGTAGTAAAGAACTCAAAATGGTTTATGATGATGGCTCTAAATTTACGAAAAATATTTTAGTTCCTCAAGGCGAAAGAGGCAAATTTGTTTTAAGCGATGACGAGATATTACAGTTAGCAAATTGGGCTTGTGTAATTGAAGATCATTATTCGCGAGTCAATGGTTATTACACCCCAATGGATATTGAATGGGCAAAAGATGGGATTACCAATCAACTATTTATAGTCCAAGCTAGACCAGAAACAGTACAATCGCAAAAACGGGGAAATATACTGCGGAGTTATCGCTTAGTTAAAACAGATGAAGTTGTGAAATCTCCCCAGCCGCTTGTTACCGGACGGGCTATTGGCGAAGCTATTAGTCAAGGAAAAGTTCGTTTAATTTTAGATGTAAATAAAATTGACCAATTCCAACCAGGAGAAGTATTAGTTACAGATAGAACTGACCCCGATTGGGAACCAATTATGAAACGGGCGAGTGCAATTATTACTAACTCTGGCGGACGCACTTGTCACGCAGCTATTATTGCCAGAGAATTAGGCGTACCAGCAATTGTTGGTTGTAATAAAGCTACAGAAATTTTAACAACTGGTCAAGAGGTAACAGTCTCTTGTGCGGAAGGTGATGAAGGACTAGTTTACCCCGGTTTATTACCTTTTGAAGTCCAAGAAGTTTTGTTAGAAAATCTACCCCGCACCCGCACACAGATTTTAATGAATGTGGGTAATCCTCAAGAAGCATTTAGTTTATCTGCTATCCCTAATGATGGGGTTGGTTTGGCGAGAACAGAATTTATTATCGCTAATCAAATTCAAATTCATCCAATGGCGTTAGTTCACTATGATGACTTAAAAGATGAATTTGTGAAAGAGAAAATTTGCGAAATCACCGCACTTTATGAGGATAAACCTCAATATTTTGTTGATAGATTAGCCCAAGGTATTGGCAGAATTGCGGCAGCATTTTATCCCAAACCTGTGATTGTGCGGATGTCTGATTTCAAAAGTAATGAATATGCCAATCTTTTAGGCGGTAAACAATTTGAACCTGATGAAGAAAACCCAATGCTAGGCTGGCGCGGTGCTGGACGTTACTACGATCCAGGTTATCGGGAAGCGTTTGCTTTAGAATGTCATGCGATTAAGCGAGTGCGGGAAGAAATGGGTTTAACTAATGTAATTCCCATGATTCCTTTCTGTCGCACTCCCGATGAGGGACGGTTAGTATTAGCAGAAATGGCAAAGAATGGTTTACACCAAGGCGCGAACGGTTTGCAAGTTTATGTGATGTGCGAGTTGCCTAATAATGTGATTATGGCGGAGGAATTTGCAGAAGTATTTGATGGCTTTTCTATCGGTTCTAATGACCTAACGCAGTTAACATTAGGACTAGATAGGGATTCTGCATTGGTGGCGCGGTTATTTGATGAACGCAGCCCAGGTGTTAAACGCATGGTAAAAATGGCTATCCAAGCGGCGAAAAAATGCGATCGCAAAATTGGTATTTGTGGACAAGCACCCAGCGATTATCCAGAATTCGCCCAGTTTTTAGTAGAAGAGGGAATTGACTCTATTAGTTTAAATCCCGATTCAGTTCTCAAAACAATGTTAGAAATCGCCAAAGTTGAGGATAATCAGGTTTAAAAAGCCAGTCTCGATGAAAATTTTTTCATCGCTATGTAGGAAAGCACAAGGGAAGGGAGAAATTACTCTTTTAAATCAGCCATAAAAAAGAAAATCTCTCCCCTCATCCCTGGTGCTTTGTCTCATTACAGCAATTTTCACCTATTTGAAGCACATCTGTCGTAGGGGCACGGCATCCACAATCTTCTCATATATACAATAATTTTACTGGTGCCGTGCCCCTACAGTTTGGTTTAGGGACTTACAAAAAATAAATTACCCAAATTCCGCAGTGCGAGCAGCGCTCAGTCGAACGCTGCTCGCACTACAAATTGATTGGGTATTTAAAAAATTGGATGTCCCTTATTTACCTGAAAATAGCTGTAAGAGTCAACAGTCAACTGTCAACGCTATTTTCAATTTAGCCTCCTATATATCCGAAATAGCTCACGGAAGAGTTGTATGTAAATTATGTAGTCAACAAGACTCTAGAGACTCAGACTATTAGCACTGAGAGTGTGAATGTACAAATAACACCAATATAGTAATCCGTTGAGGAGTTGTGAAATATTACATACAGGGTTGTTGACTGTTAAGCGTTGACAGTCAACAGTCAACAGTCAACAGTCAACAGCCAACACTGATATTTTTTACAACTCAAATGGGACTGCTATATATATACGATATCTGCATAATAATAAATTATCTTTATTCAGCAGAAATTAGCAGTGCATAAATTTAGTCAGTATAACCTATGAAATCAATAGTTATTCTTTCGTAGATTCGTTCTATGGCTACTATCAGCAAAACTTCCCTAGCAACAGCAATTAAACCAACTCAATTAGATAAGATTGATTATTTTGAATCGCTGCAAGCTAATTTATTACAAGCAGTGATTGAAAATCTCGGAGATGGACTGTTAATTTTGGACGAGCGCGGTAAATTATTTCATGCAAATGCATCTGGATTAACAATATGCGAGCAATTAAATCAAGAAGAACACCAGGCGAATTTTATTCACCCAGTGATTGAGCGGCTCTGTAATTCTTTAAGAGAGAATTACAGATTTACTACCGATCATCCAGTTATTCTTTCGGATGAAATTGTCGTAAATCCGTCAAAAGTTTTTCGCGTGCGGGTGAGATTGCTAAATTTAAATTTTGTCCATAATTCTTGTTTTTTAGTAACGATTGAAAATCGCTGTGAGTCTTTGAAAAATGTCGCGTTTTCTGAAATCAGAAAATACGATTTAACGCCGAGAGAAGCGGAAATTTGGTCTTTATATAGAAGGAACTATAGCTATAAAGATATCGCTGCTAAATTGTACATCACAATCAACACGGTCAAGAAGCACATGAAGAATATTCATGCTAAACGTCAAGCTTGTGTGACTATTCAGGATAGTTATTAGTCATTAGTCATTAGTCATTAGTCATTTGTCATTTGTCATTGGTAAGGGTTTGACGCATCTTGACTTTTTGCTACATGGTGGGTGCAATTACCAAATTATCTGATATAAGATGTGGTAACTTTCATTGCTTAACGAACTTCTGACGCATTTTGTAAGCGGATTAATGCATTAGAAACTTGGCGTTTTAAGTTCTCATCCTTTTGAATATCTACAGTAATTTGGTTAAATCGCTCAATGGTTAAATTATTATCTTCGACTATTTTTTGGGAGTGTTTACAGTAATTAACGGCGATACCTTGAGCTTTTTTTGGTAGAGCGCTTATGCTTTTAGGATCGTTACAAACTATTTTGGGGATTTCTCTTCCACCCATCAGTTTTTTAATGTCATCAAAGGCTTGTTGACGCGCAGGTTCCATTGCTAATACTGCTTGAGCATAGCTATTGATTTCATTGGTATTAACTGGTGATGGACTTTGTGCATTAGCTTTGGTGCTAAATATTAGCACGCTAGCGATTAAACCTGTAGTAGCGATCGCACTCTTATACAATGTTCTAGAAAACATTTGCTTTAAGCTATCTCGGAAAAATAAATTAGCAGTTTTTTGCATATAACCTGTGACACAGAACTCAGTAGGGATATGATATTCGCTCTGAATTATTTTAGGAGTAAGAAGTTCCACAAATTTTTTTATCCATGAAATTTTTATATAATCCTGGAAATTTTTATATTTTGTGTCAGTTTCTCCGAGAGACTTGACAAAGTTCTATCACTTTTGTCTGCATTGTAGCTATATCGGAATATCCTTGTTTGAGGCTGACTTCTAATTCTAGCAACAAGGGTAAAATGCTGATTAGTTGCTGTACAGAGAGGGATTTGACTTCTTGCTGTAAAAAATAAATCCGTTTGGGGTTCCCAACTTCTGCTGCTTTAGCGATCGCATCCGAATTTCGCTCGCCACTTTCCATCATAATTTTTACCCATAGCCAGGTGCGAAATTGACCAATCAAGGTTGCAACTATCCGCAAAGCAGGCTCGGAAGCATTCATCAAATCGTTTAAGGTAGTTAAAGCCTTAGCCGTATCGCCAGTTCTAATGGCTGCGGCTAACTGTAAACTATTTTGTGTAGTATTTCTGATTAAGTTAGTAATAATTGCTACATCTAAAGGCTGATTGTTTCCAGCCCCATACAAGCGCAATTTTTCCATTTCATTGTAGAGGAGTCTTGTATCATTACCAACAGACTCAGCAATTAATTCCACAGCTTTAGGTGTCAATTTTACACCCAAACTTTGAGCAGCTTGATTGACAGCTTGTACCAGTAACTCTGTTTTCCAAGGGGCAATCAAGGGAAATTCGCGAAACTCGGTAGCGAACTGCTTTAACGTTTTTGTTGCTTTTAAGCGTTCGTCGGGTTTGTTGCGACTGGTGAGCAATAAAAATGAGTTTTCGGGGATGACTGGTAAAGTGCGCGTCAGTTCAGCTAACACATTATCTGGACAATGCTGACATAGAGTAGTATTAACTAACCAGACTAATCTCCCACCAGCGCCAAAGCTGGGTGTCATCGCTTCATTTAAGGCTTGAATCACCGCATCATCTCGATCTGGGAGAAAGGAAGTATAGTTAAAACTTGTCCATAAAGGATCGAGAATGCGATCGCTTAATGCCGACACCGCCTTTTCTATGGCAAAATCATCTTCACCCCAGTAAAAGTAAATTGGCATGGAAAAACCTCAGTTCTTCTCTTTTTCACCCTATCATTAGATTGAAAATGGGCATAGGGCATAGGGCATAGGGCATAGGGCATAGGGCATGGAGGAGAAATGACTCTTGTACAGACGCGATTCATCGCGTCTCTCGCGATTCATCGCGTCTCTCGCGATTCATCGCGTCTCTCGCGATTCATCGCGTCTCTCGCGATTCATCGCGTCTCTCTACGCCATCAATTTTTTACTCATTTTCATCACTGGTACAATTATCCCTTTACTTAAATAATGTGGCGCTCTGGCAATTGCTGTAAAACCTAGTCGCGAATAAAAGCCTTCAGCATATAGGCTAGCAGTGGTCATTACTCTATCTATACCTTGTTCTCTGGCGCGATCGCAAAAATGTTCAACTAAATTTCGCCCGATTCCTCTCCCTTGATATTGAGGATGCACGTATAAAGCTATGAGTTCATCATCAATATAACTAGCAAAGCCTGTAATTACATTATCTATAGCTGCTACCCAAAAATTATCTGCTTGAATTAGCTTAAATATATTTCCATTATCGGGGCGATCGCGGTAGTTGCGCCAAGCTAACAGTTCTTCTGGAGAATAAAAAGTAGCTGGTAGCGCTTTAATTGCAGCAATATGAATTATACTCAGATCCCTGGCATCTGTTGGTTGTGCAGGTCTAAGAATTATTTCCTGAGCATTCATATTTTTTGGGCTAGCATTAAGACTACATGCCTTATATAAGGTATTTAACTGGCGATCGCAATATGTCAACAACCTCGCCTCTCAACTACAGCATTTTTACTGCGCCTATTGTTTGTCTTTTGATTAAGGCTCATATTAGGTGAGTAACTACACTTACAGCGAATTGCAAGTTGGTGAGATACAGATAATAGTTGATTGTAGGGGCATTGGCACTGCCATGCCCCGAAGCTTGTACCTCATTTACGTGAAATATGCTGTATTTTCTGAGTAATTGTACTGTTATTTGTGGCTAAATTAATTATTTATCAAGATATTACTTAGCTGTTTACCGAAAAATTATTTGGTAAAAAATGGCATTTATTAAATAATAATATGTTCTTGATAAATGACTGATAAGTAAAGATTTAATGCTAATTTATATTTGTTTATTACAAAAATAAATTAGCCCAATTTTATTGGTATCATAGTTATTGGGACAATTTTCCTAACATCAGTCACATCGTCATAAGTGGGTTTTAAATTACAGGTTTTAAGTTGTGGTAAATCTCCTTACTGGGGAGCATCCCAAATGTGCAAAAACGCCCTCACCCTATAAGGGTGGGGCTAGAAATACGAAGCCTGCCTACCCTTCGGGAACGTCTTCGACGAACGCAGGCTAAAAGTTTGATAGCCTGCGAAGGCAGGCTTTGTTGTTATAGCAATACCCTTCTAGGGTATTGCGTCAAAATTGGGATGCTCCCCCTTACTGTTAGGTTTTTGCAATAATAATTATGAATTAGGAAATTTCAATTCTGAGTATTAAATTATCGCTAAAAATTTGAATAAAACACGCTTAATTGATGATAATTTGTTCAGTGTTGTAACAACAATTAACATCTTCACCTAGCATTACTGTACCTGGTATGTATATAAAAAGGTTGACATTTTCTAGTGATTTAAAGAATCATCTTAGGGAAACCGGATAGTCGTTGTTGAGGAAACTATGCACGCAGTCATACTCGTTCTGTTTGAGGTGCTGATTGTTATTGGACTGTCACGGTTAGTCGGACTGGCATTTAAGTCAGTTAAGCAACCGTTGGTAATTGGTGAGATTGTCGCCGGGATTATGCTTGGCCCTTCTTTATTTGGTCTAATTGCACCTTCAGTAGCAGCTCATGTATTTCCACCTGAGACAATTCCCTATTTAAATATTTTGTCACAAGTGGGATTAATATTTTTCATGTTTCTCATTGGCTTAGAACTTAATCCTAAATATCTGAGCGGTCAATTAGAAACAGCAATTTTGACTTCCCATGTGAGTATTTTAGTACCATTTTCATTAGGCACAATCCTAGCATTATTGCTTTATCCGCTAGTTTCTAATGGGAGTGTATCTTTTACCGCCTTTGCCTTATTTTTAGGTGCAGCGATGTCAATTACAGCATTTCCTGTGTTGGCGAGAATTATTACAGAAAACAACTTGCAAGGAACCAGGTTAGGGACATTAGCGTTAACTTGCGCTGCGGTGGATGATGTCACAGCTTGGTGTCTGTTAGCAGTGGCGATCGCAGTTGCCAGAGAAGGTAGTATTGTTAGTGCATTCCCGACGATTATCGAAAGTATACTCTATATTGGCTTTATGGTCACTGCCGGACGTTGGTTTTTGCAACGCCTCGCTACTCATTACCAGCGTGCCGGACGCTTAAGCCAATTGGTAGTAGCCTTAATTTATATGGCTGTTGTCGCTTCCGCCTTGATTACCGAATTAATTGGTATCCATTTGATTTTTGGAGCCTTTTTACTCGGTGCAGCCATGCCAAAAAATGCGGATTTAGTCAGGGAATTAGCGGAAAAAACCGAAGATTTTGTTTTAGTATTTTTACTGCCGGTATTTTTTGCCTTTAGTGGCTTGCGGACGCAAATTGGCTTACTCAATCGTCCCGAATTGTGGCTAATGTGTGCATTAGTTTTAGGAGTAGCGATCGCAGGTAAGTATATTGGAACTTATGTTGCAGCGCGTGTCAGTGGGATTAATAAACGAGAAGCCTCAGCTTTAGGCTGGTTAATGAATACTCGCGGCTTAACTGAGTTAATTGTACTGAATATTGGTTTAGATTTAGGTGTCATTTCCCCCGTACTTTTTACCATGTTGGTGATTATGGCACTAGTCACCACATTTATGACCTCACCGTTACTGGAATGGACATATCCCAAAAAGTTAATCCGCTTAGATCGTTTAGAGCCAGAATTAACAGAAACCACAGGGGAAAATACTGTTGTTGCTAACGATTATCGCATTTTAGTTCCAGTAGCTAATCCCAGCACCCAAAAAGGCTTAGTACAGTTAGCAGTCGCCTTGGCGCTGAACAATCATCAATCGGCTGTAGTTCATCCCCTCAGCTTAATTGAATTTGAAGAAGACTATGCCTTTGAGAATACCCCAGTTGAAGCTAACCGCCTAATTGAGCAACGCCAGCAACAGCTAGAAGATTTAATCAATAGTCTAGAACCGCCAACAATCCGTTCTTACGTGCAACCGATTATTCGCTTGTCAAGTAATGTTGCCAGAGAAACCGCAGAAATTGCCAAAATCGAGCAACCTAACTTGATTTTAGTCGGTTGGCACCGTCCAGCTTTTAGTAACAATCGCTTAGGTGGTAGAGTAGGTCAAATTCTTACTACTGCACCCGTAGATGTAGCAGTTTTCATTGATAGAGGCAACGAACGCTTAGAAAGCTTATTAGTGCCATATTCTGCCAACATTCATGATGATTTAGCCCTGATATTAGCCTTAAGATTATTAATCAATCGTGACACTTGTATGTTAAAAATTTTACAGGTTGTTTCAGGGAATCAAACCAACGATGAATTAAGTTACGAGCTGCACATGATGATGGAACGCTTACCAGAGACTGTACGCGATCGCATTGAAATTAAACCCATAAAAGCCGAAGAAGAACCAATTCAAGCTGTAATTACCGCTTCCGAAGCCGTAGATCTGACAATAGCTGGTACTAGCCGCGCTTGGGGTATTGAGCGCCAAACTCTAGGAAGATACACAGATCAACTAGCAATTCAATGTCGTTCTTCCTTGCTAATTACTCGACGCTATAGTCAAGTTACCTCTCATTTATCATCTGTGCTATCTGAAGTCACCACACAAGAATCGGTTGCTAGGAGTTGAAATCATGAATCATTTCAATTTAAAATCCTTAACCTTTTACGGAATTGCGATCGGTTCAGTTCTCCTGTTATTTAAAACTGTCAGCGTCTATGGAGAAAGTAAATTAAAAGCTCCCCCTGCAATCAACAATCACTATCGTATTGCTTTACAAGAAGCCATACCCAACTGCGAAAAACCAGAACAATTAATTTTGAATATGCAGCAATCAGGTATTTACCTAAATGCCTCCTTTTTACCAGCAAATCCTGAAGCTGAATCATCAAATAGCAATCCTACTCACAATCATCTCTCTGGCATTTTTAGCAACCAAGAATTAAACCTATCTGGCAGAATTGACAAAAGCGTTTTCTGTCAGATTAGTAACCCCAAAAATAACTACGTTCACTCAGTAAAAATGCAAATGCAATTAATCAATCAAGGAAATTTCATCGGACAATTTTCCTTAAGTGGTAGCACGAGAGTTTTTAAATTTACTGCTGTGCCAGATAAAACTCAGGTAAAATCTCAACAGAGCAAAAAACATTAAAGCACAAACATGCCAGATAGCTCAACATATCCCAGATAAAACCTATGGACAAAAGTCTCAAAACTCAACAATCTTGCCAACTTTGTCAGCAGCTATTTGGTATTAGCTGGTTTGGCATATATACCATAATTACTCTGCAAGCTGGTAGCATCAGCGCCTTACCAGCAACAAAACAGCTACCACCGCCAATTGGTAGCCGCAATATTACCTCCCCATTAGCTATACTTGATAATTGGCGCTTTTCTCCAGAAGCGTTACAATTAGAGTTTTCAGTTTCATCCGGGACTACACCTCATTATTTTTATCTCGCCCAACCTCCCCGCCTAGTTGTCGATTTACCTAATACGAAATTGGGTTATGTTTCCACTCAACAAAGTTATTCTGGAGCTATTCAAAGAGTCCGGGTTTCTCAGTTAAATGCAGGCGTAACTCGGATAGTTTTAGATGTAGCACCAGGAAATTATTTAGATCCCAATCAAGTAAAATTACAACCAACATCCAAGAAAAACTCTACTCGCTGGGTACTGCGGGGGATTAACTCTGGGTTGAGAAATGCTGTACAACCTAATACCTTACCTGTAATTCCCCCTAATTACCCACAACAACCTAATAACCCCCCGACAATTCCCTATAACTATTCCCAACCAACGATTAATCAACCAACAATTAATAATCAACAATTTCCCTTTGCAACTTTACCACCACCATCTCATACTTTGCCATCAATACCCACTAATTCTCAGCAACCACTAGTAGTTGTTCCCCCACTTTCACCTAATAACCAATCTCAACTACCAAATCCGATACTTCCTCCGCCAATTTTCTCAAATCAACCTAATAATATTGCTAATCCTGCTTTGATCAATCAACCTGATTTTACCGTACCCACAGTACCCCAATCTCCCCCTAGTTTTCCGGGAGAAGCACCAGTAATTGAGTTTGGACAACCTATTCCCAGAATGCAGCAAAATTAACTTGTATAAACCTGATTTGATTGGCTGACATAGCAAAAAGTTTTCATCATCAAAAATACCTAAATTATATGCCAGGGCACAAATAATTTTGCCCTTAGATAGTTGTGAAAATCTTTTTAAACACCTATAATGATGCGCTGAATCAGCAAATATGATTATTTTTTGCTCTTTACTCAATCAGACTTATTATTTAATAATATTTTTTTAATAATAGATGCAAATAAATACTGAGGTAATTACTCATGTCTCGTTCTGCGCCCTATCAGCCTTTGTTGTTAAAGATAATTCATGGCGTGAGTGGAATTTTAGCGATCGCCGCCATCATCACAGGCTTTTTGGTTTACAATACCTTCGACGGCAGATTTGGGAAAATACCCCTCCCGCGTATTGGGCCAATTATCGATATTCACGGGACATTTGCAGTATTTTTCTTGGGAATTTTCCCCATATTAGCAATATATAGCTTTCATGCAGGTAATAGACGCCTATTACAAAAAGATTCTTTACAAAACTTAACTCAAGTTGGTAGACCAATTTGGTGGGTAAGTTTGCAGAGAATTGCTAATACGCTCATGCTAATTGCATCAATTTTAGCTGTATTATCTGGCAGAATGATGCAAGAAGAATGGTTACCGACAGGAGATTTAAATCAAAGTTGGTACTACCTACATCTAATTGCTTGGGTGTTATTAGTTTGCTGTTTAGCAATTCATGTATTGATGTCTGCAAAAGTAGGTGGTGCGCCTTTATTATTATCTATATTTTCGCCAAATCTCCGCCCAGAAGATAGCCCGACACAATGGTATGGGCGGTTGCGTCATTGGGGGAGTAATTTCTCAGCTAATATTGCTGGAGAAATTAGTAATTTACGACAAAATAATTTTCCTCTCAGTATCGTAGAAATTATCGTCCTAATAGGAATTTTAGCGGCGCTGATTTTACCTCTTTTCTTCTCTGGTGGCGATTAAATATAATTAAAGGTGCGTTAGCCTACGGCATAACACACCCTAAATTAAATTCAAAAAACCTATCTACAGCTTGCAGGCTGTTAATAATTAACTATACAAAGATTTGATCCAATGCCATTCTTGAGTCAAACCTTCTTTGAGAGAGACAGCTGGCTGATATTGGAGAATTTTTCTGGCTTTCGATACATCAGCTGCGGTATGGCGTGCATCTCCTATAGCTTTTTCTATATGGTTGGTTTTGATTGGTTGACCAACAATTTCTGCCATTGTATCTAATACTTCAGTTAAGACAACTCTGCTACCACCACCAATATTGAAGATTTCACCCACAGCATCAGGCGCAGTAGCGGCGGCTAGGTTAGCAGCAACAGCATCGCTAACAAAGGTAAAGTCTCTAGTTTGCTGTCCATCGCCATAGATGGGAATGGCTTCATCTTGCAATACAGCTTTGAAAAACTTATGAAATGCCATATCCGGGCGCTGTCTGGGGCCATAAACTGTAAAATAGCGCAAAGATAC
Source organism: Calothrix sp. FACHB-168 (assembly GCF_963889195.1). NCBI lineage: Bacteria > Bacillati > Cyanobacteriota > Cyanophyceae > Nostocales > Calotrichaceae > Calothrix > Calothrix sp. FACHB-168. Next base: position 19,253 of record NZ_CAWPNJ010000055.1, on the reverse strand, counting down.
AAAAGGTACGCCAAAGTTTTTGTGATAGAGACTGCATAAACGCTCGGCTGCTAGTTTGGTAATACCATAAGGAGACACAGGGCGAGGTGGAATATCTTCGTGAGTCGGTAGAGTTTCGGCATCACCGTATACACTAGATGTAGAGGCAAATACTAGCCTTTGCAAGTTTTTTGCATCTTTAGCAGCTTCTAGTAAAATTTGTGTTGCGTTAATGTTGCGTTCGGTGTAAGCACGGAAACCGCTACCCCAACTGGCTCTAACTCCTGCTTGTGCGGCTTGATGGTAAACTACCTCTACATCTTGTAGTAATGTCGGCCAATCTAATAACTGAATATCGCCTTCAACAAGTTTAAAGTTAGGATATGCTTTTAAAATTGCTATATTCTTGTGTTTTAATGTCGGATCGTAGTAATCGTTAAATTCATCAATACCTATTACTTCTTTATCTTGTCGCAGTAACGCTTCAGCTATGTGAGAACCAATAAATCCAGCTGCCCCTGTAACGATGATTTTGGTCATATCTCTAATTTTTATATATCCTCTTCATCTTTGCATACACAGATTAATACTTCGGGTGGTAAAAGTCACTACTTGACCAGTATTTTTATTTAATCTTTTTAATCAAGATAAAAAATAAAAGAGGTCTTTACATATTAATCAGGTTAAGTGGAAAAAATTGGTCTATGCAGGAAAGGAATACACCGAGAATAGAAAATAGCCTTACCTGAACTATATTACTCAATATATAAAGATGAGATTGAGTTGCTAAAATTATACCAAATAAAAGCATAAATAACACAGATTGTTTGTGATGAAGGGAGTTGAATACTTTTGACTTCCCCCTCATGGGGCGCTGATGTTCATTGGTGTCAACTTAACGCAAAACCCCCATTCCATCTAGCTCCCACGCTCTGCGTGGGAGCTAAGATTTATCAGGCTCTGCCTCAATTTATCAGAAGACGAGGCAGCAGCCCACGAATCCACATTTCCATCCTCCTGCTGGAAACAAGATAGAGAAAGTAAATAGACCACGCTGTAGGGGCAATACAATAATTTTACTGATGCGGTGCCCCTACTACGATAGATGTGGTTCAAATAGGTGAAAACTGCTGTAAGTTGACACAGGTGATACACCACCCTTGCAAAAGAGCGATCGCCTCAGATGCTTCGAGATGCTTCGACTAGTCAACAGAACATCAATTAGGGAACTGTGCTAGCAGGTCTTTGCCGTCAATAATGGTACTAGTAAAGACAAACTTGCGATTAGCTTGGTAGCGTGGATCTGACTTAATCATCGCCATAAAATCGCGATGTCCCTGTCTTGTCCTACCTACTTGACAACCAGCACTCCATCTGCCCACGTCAGATTTAGGGTTATCACCTCCCCAATGTTGGTTAATGCCAAACATCCCTGAGTCCATAGAGTCGCCTTGATCGCGTCTGCCATTGCGATTGGCATCACGATGAACGGTGACTTGTCCGCCAGTTTGCACCAGCGCTTCATGTCCGCCACCTGGCGTATGAATTCCTACTTGCCATGCACTGTATTGCCCAAAGGCGATCATTGCTGCACCTTTGGGGTTCATGGGCTTGTAGGTATAGTACTTACCTGGGTTGGTTGTAGCTTCCCAACAGCCAATCATTTTCGGCTTACCATCTTGAAACTCAATCACGGTACGAAGGTCGTTCCAGACATTCAGGGTATTATCATTGAGCGTGCCATCTGGATTCATGCCCTCGATGTAGATAATATTCTTTTGTCCAGGTTGTTTGTCAATTCTGTAGCCCTTTTTCTCACAATAGGCAACGATTTTCTCGGCTAGAGTTTTCGGCTTAACCGTGACTGTGGCGATTTTAGAACCATCAATCTGCACATGTCCGCCATAGATAAACCAAATGCGTCGGCTCAGAATTGGAGTCTTGAGCATGACTCGCAGATGTTGTGCATCTGCGATCGCCACTTCGATAATTTCCAACTCTCTCCCCGCTTTGACGGTGGTTTTTTCCGATGCTTCCAGCTTATTAGAGGGCAATGAGCAACTTTTCAACACCGAGTCAGAAGTTACCTTCAGATTAAACTGTCCCTGCTCAACCTGGCCATCTTTGAGTCCGAGCGCTTGCAGAAAGTACAAAATTGCCGCACAACCAGGAACTGAATCAATAGTTTTGGTGTGATTAGTCCCAGCCCAAACAAACGGCGTAATTCCCTGGTTATCTTTACCTTGGAAGTCATTACACGCATCGAAGGCGAGTAAGCGAGTAGAAAGCTTTGTTGGTATCTGTTCGCCCTGAATTTTACTCAGCTTGCCCGTGATTTGCTCTAAAAATTGCTGATAATCCGGGAAATCTGCCTTAGCATGTAAGATTCCTGCCCAATACCAAGGTAAATTGGGATAATACCACTCAAGTTTTTCGTACAAACCGCGATCGTAATACAGCTTCTCAGCTATTCTTTCTAACTCTGGCAAGAGATTTGATTGCACTTTGCAGCTTTGCCATAGTTCTGTATATTTTTCTTCTATATGTACAATATTAGCCATTTTTGTGATAAATGCTTGGTAACTAAAACGGCTGGTAGCTTTATTTTTTAATCATCGCCAATAAATCATCGCCAACAGCTAGAACAGGCAACACTAGCATCCACTGTTAAACAGTCCAGCTATGCTTCGTTAGAAGTATAACTTGCTGTGTTTAAGCTCCAGTTTGAATTTCTTGGCTGTGGATTGTTCAGCTCTTCATTATGGACTTCTGGATATCTATTATCTTGATTTTTCACCTGTTCTATGCGTTGGCAGAGGCTATAAATGATAATCGGATCGCGGATGATTTCAGTTATAATGCGAGCTTCATTAAAGTCTCTAGCATCGCTTCTTAAGTCACGCAACACCAAATCGATTAACTCCGGACTCATTTCTATTTCCAAAGAAATGTTAATCGCAATATTTGGCCCCGTTTTGTCTATATCGATGGAATACTTTTTACTGTTACGAATCATAATTGTGTCCTATAAAATTTTTTCGTGAATGGTTTAGTTGAAAATTGGCATAGGGCATGGGGCATGGGGCATAGGGCATGGGAAAGACAGATTTTAATGCTTGGTTGTGCCAAAACCTAGCGTGAATGACAGACTTGAAAATAGCGTTGACTGTTGACTGTTGACTGTTGACTGCTGACTATTGACTCTTAATAAAAGATTTTCATGTTTGGTTGTGAGATTTTCTCGTAGATAGCTGACATGAAAGATTAATTTTCTCCTTGTCCCTCTTCCCTTGTCCCCCTTCCCTTATCTCCCGTTGTCTGCAAACAAAAACCCCTCAAGCTTTAAATATTAGACGATTAGGGGTAGGGTTTTAAGAATAGATCGGCTTCAGCTTCTCTTCGTCTCCTCAATCCTTGCTCAACATTTGTTCCCGGATTGCGATACTTAATGAAAGTTTCGCGCATATTAGCCCAATCACGATTATTTATGACTCTGGTCATGGAATCGAAGCCAGAAGAGCCGTAGAATTTACTCCCCAAGTTGTAACCAAAGCTGAGTAATGCCCCTTGTTGGTGAGGGTTAAGTTCGCCCCAGCAAGGTATTCTCATTAAATCGGGTAAGTAGCTTGTTTCCAGCTGATAAATCAACAGATCGTCAGCTTCTTGTTGGGAAATACTCTCTCCCAGATACCAGGGGCTACCGTCACGTTTCCTCGTCGTACCCCAGCCAATTGTGATTGGTAGCCCTCCACTTAAAGGATCGGGGTATGCTTTAAGATAACAACCTTCAAACTTTTTAATTAGCTCAACTCCACACATAGGTAGTTTTGTGGAGAGTTGTTTAGTTTCGACGAGCTGGTTTGGTGCGGTACCGTTCCTGCTGATAGGATTGTTCTTAACCTTAGCCAGAATCTCGTTAGTACTGAGATACTGTACTGAATCAGCGTTGAGGCTGGTGCTATCACGATCCTCTTCGTCGTCTTGCCAGAAATTGACCGCAGAATTTAAGTCAGCTTGCCCATCTGAGTCCCCTTGGGTTACTTGTTCGTTATTGCTTTGTTGTGGGGCAGAACGCTCTTGTTCCCACTGCTGTTTTTCAGCTTGAATGCGCTGTTTCTCGGCTTCTAGTTCCTGAAGTTGGGCTTCATATTGTGCCCGTAACTGCAACTGCTCGTTGAGATTTTCTAGAGCAAGTTCTGCATTCTTTGAGACTGTTTCTTGTGTTTGCTTACTACTTCCCTCTTGTCGTTCTGTTAACTGAGAAATAAAGCCCTGTACATCTTGCTGAATATACTGTTCGACTCGTTCGGCAAAAATGGTGTAGGCCTCGGAGTGGTTATTATATTGACGATAGGGGCCAGCCATTTGGAAAAACTGCCACCCTTCAATTTTCAAGCCTTCAGCAGTATTACGATAGCTGCGGTACTTCTCACCATGACCAAAAAACTCTTCAACCGCAGCAGAAACGGCTACTACCTGACTTAAACCAAAAGCCGACCAGCCAACAATTTCTTGCCACTTCTGGTTCCCTTTCTCAAAACCAATGAGTGCAGGGACAATTACCCCACCAATGATGGTAATCATTCTGAGGTTATGATGGGCATTGCGTTCTTTGGTGGCTCGCCCCTCCAACCACATCACTTGATCGAGCCAGCGATTTTTCAGAAAGTCTTTGCGCAAGTCTGACAAGTCGAGTCGGTCAATCAGTCCATAGAAGGTCTGTTTAAGGTATTGACTATAGTCGTTTTTCTTAGCCATAGTTTTAAATTTCTCAAAAGCTTCTAGCTATAGTTAGATAAAAATAATGGTTACTCGTTCTTGCGGGAAAAATTCCCGATATGGACTTTTTTTGCTATTTTTGTATCCTCAAGGTAAATTAAGTAGACAGTAAATGTTTAATAGTCTGGGTTAACTCCTCTACTTCTGCTTCTAAATCAATTGTTTGTAACTTTCCCGATGCAGCTAATTTTTCAGCACGTTCATCTGTGGCTTCTCCATGTAGTGCAGAGACAAGTTTATCGGCTGTTCTACCGCTACCTGCTATTACCATCACCAAACGTCCGGCGACGACGCTATTAGCCGCATCCAAAAAGGTAATTTCGCCACCATTAATCAGCACTGTCACCGAGGGTGCGCCACCAGCTAGTATGGTTGCTACTTTGACGATCCAAGGAGACTCATCGCCCCAATTATTACCGGGAACTAAAACAAAATGAGTATGATGTGGCTCTAGGGGTGCAGCATCATCAGCAACTTCAGTTTGATTTGGTAAAATCACCTTTCCTATAGGTGCTACGCCAATCAGAGGAAATGTAGACTTGGTTTGCTGACGAGCATTACCTATCAGTTGCATCACTCCTGCATCTGTACCGCCATCAACAACATAGGCTCCTAAACTCTCGGCTATTGGGGCTAATACTTCCACAAACAAGCTTTGGATACGCCCAAAATCTGCTGCGCTAATCTGACTTGCACCACCGACGATCACTAAAATAGGACGCGAACCAATTAGCCCCATTTGCTCAAGCACATTAGATAATTCTGTAGATTCAGAGACTCTAGCGGCTGTTGCTGTTTGCCCTTGGTCGAAACTCAGGCTAAGAAATTTTTCCATGACTTGGAATTTGAAGTGTAGAAAGTCACGCTCATTATTCCACAAGAATTTGCTTTGTCGTCATAAATCTTACATAAACACATCCTACAATGGGTAGAGATTATGTATTACTTTATCAGAAATTTATGGTATCTTTACTTAAGCAACATGAATTTATACTTTTTTTTCATGAAAAACCTGTAGAGTACTAGAAAATATACTGTAATAGTATTCTGTTATAGTTAGAACTCAAAACCGTAAATCTTCGTATTTGTAACGTACTCAGCACTCACACTCTTTATCGGCTTAATTTGCTCAGATGGTTTGAGTATCGCTCAACTCAGTCCAGACTGACTAAAAAAAGCAGATGAAAACTTTTTCAAAAGATGACGGGAAACTAACTCCGCAACTGGGGTGAGAGAGATAGACATCCCGTAGCTGCTATTTGTCATTTGTCAGTATTAAGTAGCAAAAACAACTTGCCACTGATAGTTCATCACGGGTGGGGATGAGTCTAACTGTCCTGCTATGTGCAGTTCAGGATAGCTTTCCATGTAAGTATTTACACATCTAATAATTTATTTCGGTCTTAGAATCGATTATTTTGTTTGTATATAAAATCACAAATTATTGAGATGAGTAAAAGTAATTGTTTCGATAGATTCAAGCTTTTGTCTGTAGTAACAATAGAGACTTTAGCTCAATTTTTATTGATACCTATAATTACCAGCAATCCCACTCTGGCACAAATCGTGCCGGATGGGACATTGGGCAATGAAAGCTCCCGCGTGACTGGTGATGTCACAATTAAAGGTGGTGCTGCTGATTTGATAGAAGGTGGCGCACTTAGGGGAAGCAGTCTGTTTCACAGCTTTACAGAATTTAATATCAACGAAGGGAAACGAGCTTATTTTGGTAACCCGACAGGAGTTGAAAACATTTTCAGTCGTGTGACGGGTAATAACGTTTCTAATATTTTGGGAACATTGGGCGTAAATGGTAGCGCCAATTTATTTTTACTCAATCCCAATGGTATTTTGTTTGGGAAAAATGCCCAGTTAGATATTCAAGGTTCGTTTTTAGCAACTACAGCCAACAGTTTTCAGTTTCCTGATGGTAGTGAGTTTAGTGCAACGAATCCCCAAGCAGCGCCACTGTTAACAATGAGTGTTCCTGTGGGGGTGCAGTATGGTTCTCAGCCAACGGCGAGTATTAGTAATGAGGGAAATTTAGAAACTGGAAAGGATTTGACTCTGAGTGCAGGAAATTTGGATTTGCAGGGACAACTCCAGGCTGGTGGTAATTTAACTTTACAGGCGCAGGATACTTTAAAGGTTAGAGATAGTGTAAGCAATCCTTTTATTGCGGCTGCTGGTGGAAAACTGGTGGTGCAGGGTAATCAACAAGTCGATATTTTTGCTTTAAATCACCCCAATAGTGGCTTTTTCTCTGGAGGGGATATGGTGTTGCGCAGTAGTAATGCGGTTGGTGGCGATGCACATTACTGGGCTGGGGGTAATTTTACCATCGAACAGTTAGATGGCGATTTGGGTAATCTGTTAAGTCCCAAAGATCCGGTGATTCGCGCTAGTGGGGATGTGAGTTTTGGTAGTTATAAAGGTGCTTCTTTGCACATTTTGGCGGGTGGAAGTGTCACTATTGAGGGTAATGTTGAAATCACTGGTGAAGACACAAGCAATTTTCTTAAAGAAACCATCACGCTGTCAGATGGAACAAAATTAGAGATAGATGGTAGTAATAAACCAACACTAGACATTCGCGCAGGTGTAAGTTCTGGTGCTATTGGGATTCCTATATTTATAAGCAATCCTCCCATTGGAAACAGTGGTACAATTCCTACGACAACCAATACTCCAACAGATGCCAATATCACCATTAACGGTGGTATTTATAATACTTCAGGTGCTGAGTCTAACAGTGGACAAATATTTATAACTAATCAGTACAAGCCCAATAATGAATTGGCGGGTGATATCACAACTGGATTAATTAGCACTTATGGTGATGTCACCATCGATTCGCGAGGTGATATTGACACTCAGGGTGAGATTAATACTACTGCTCAAAAGGATAAAATTGGAGGCGATGTCACGATTCAAGCTGTTGATGATATCCATGTCGCTAATATAACAGCTACTAGTATTAATGATAATGCTAATGATAGTAACAAATATTTTAGTACTATCTATATTAACTCTACCGAAGGGTCTGTTTATTTAGATAATTCTACATTAAGTAATAGCAATACTGGTTCTGGTTATGCAGGAGATATTATTATTAAAGCAAGTAACGAAATTTCTCTTTTTAATAAGAGTGAAATATCTAGTCAAGGAAATTATGGAAGGATTTTTATTAATGCCAACACTCTAACTTTGAATAACTCATCGATTACTACAAAGACTGAAAAGGGAGTTGCCGGTGATATTAACATCACGGTACAAGACTTCTTGCTACTGCGCGATCGCAGCAACATTATCGCAACAGGTGTTGAAGGTGATGGCGGTAATATCAAGATTAATGAGAATGCTAAAGCTGGATTTGTGATAGCAGTACCATCAGAAGATAGCGATATTCTTGCCAATGGTGTGGGTGGAAATGGCGGCAAGATTAAGATTAGCGCTAACCGCATTATAGGTTTTAAAAACTCTCAAAATCGGGGAAAGTTGGATCTGAATAACATTGATCAAAACCGTATTAGCGATATCAGCGCCAGTTCTGATATTGGGCAAGATGGAGAGATATCGCTTGATACGCTCAGTATTGACCCTAGTCAGGGGCTTGTAGCACTGCCTACTGACTTAACAGATGCCTCTGGATTAATTGCTCAAGGCTGTGGCGCTGGCGGTGGTGGTAGCGTGGCTAAGGGGCAGAGTGAATTTGTGATCACTGGGCGAGGTGGACTACCGCCTAGTCCTGATGATGCTTTAAGTGCGGGGGCTGTGTCGGCTAGTTGGGTTAATCGTGATACTGATACATCAAGTAATAATAATGAAAAAGATTCTGTGAAAGCGGCGAATGTGATGGAATTTTCATCCGGTGGGACTAAGCCTTTAGTGGAAGCAGTAGGTATGGTACGGAATAGCAATGGTGACATTGTGTTAACGGCTAAACCGACAACGGCTACTCAGCTACAGTCTCGGTTATCTAGTGCATTCTGTAGTGTTAAGTAGACATTTGTCATTTGTCAGAGACGCGATGAATCGCGTCTGTACAATTTTCATTTGTCATTTGCCAGAGACGCGATGAATCGCGTCTGTACAATTTTCATTTGTCATTTGTCATTGGTGCAGGCTTATGGGTTTTCTAGCTTAATTTACAGGATGGTTGATTTAGTTGAAAGTAGTTTGCCTAAATTTCGGGATTTTTCAGCAGGTTTTTTGCTGGTGAGAAATTTAACAGTATAAATTTAACAATTCATCGGGTGCTGACATTGCAATGTTTATTTTACCTATATAGAGAATTTTTATTATGAATCGTTTATCGGACTGGCGATCGCGCAGTCTATATTCTCACAATTCTAGATACAAGTCTTCTGTGTCTTGGCGCAAGATGTTGATGCTGATGACAGCAATGATTCCTAGCTTTCAGGTGGAACGGTTAGCGGCGCAAGTCCCACCAGTGGAAGTTAAACCGCCTTCAGGACAACAGCAGCCAAAATTAGAACCGCTACCACCTTTACCACCACCAGAACAACTCTTACCCAGTTCGCCGGGTACTATCACTCAACCAGAATTTACTCCGGAGGCGCTACCTGAGACGTTAACAGTCGAAAAATTTGAGTTTGTCGGGAATACGGTGTTTAGTACGGAAGAATTAGCAAAGGTGGCTGCACCTTATACTAAACGCTCAATAACTTTTGCTCAATTAGTAGAGTTACGCTCTCAGTTGACAAAATTATATGTAGATAAAGGTTATGTTACATCGGGAGTAATCATCCCACCCCAAACTATCAAGGCTGGGGTGGTGGTGATGCAGGTGGTAGAAGGAAGTTTAGAAAAGATTAATGTTACAGGTACGCGCCGCCTCAATCCTAGTTATGTGCGCGATCGCTTGGCGATTGCTGCGGGTAAACCATTCTCACGCGATCGCCTTTTGGAAGGATTGCAACTATTACAACTCGATCCCCTGATCCAAAGTGTTTCTGCGGATTTACAAGCTGGGATCAGTCCGGGGACGAATATCTTAGAGGTGAAGGTTAAAGAAGCCAATTCTTTGAGTGGCGATATTGTCTTAGATAACGGACGCAGTCCTAGTGTAGGTAGTTTTCGGCGGCGAGTTAATCTTCATGAAGGTAACTTTTGGGGATTGGGAGATAGTTTAAATATTGGTTATACCAACACCGATGGAAGTAACGGCTTTGATATTAGCTATAGTCTGCCACTTAACCCGCGCAACGGTAAGCTAACTTTTTCCTATGGAAATACTAATAGTAATGTTATAGAAAAGCCTTTCAATGTATTAGATATTACATCTAAATCTAGTTATTATGAGTTAAATTTCCGGCAACCAATTGTCCAAACTCCTAGCCAAGAATTTGCTTTAGGACTTACCGCTAGCCACCAGACTAGTCAAACCTTTTTAGGTGTTGATGGTATTGGTGGGTTTCCTCTGGCGACTGGAGCGGATGAAGAAGGACGTACCAGGGTTTCGGCTATCAGATTTGTCCAAGAATGGACTCAGCGCAGTAGTCAACAAGTCATCGCCGCGCGATCGCAATTTAGCCTGGGATTAGGTATTTTAGACGCAACTATCAACAAAGATGCACCAGATAGTCGCTTTTTTAGCTGGCGCGGACAAGGACAATGGCTGCGTTTGTTAGCGCCTGATACTTTGTTTTTGCTACAAGCTGATATGCAATTAGCAGATCGCGAATTATTGGGATTAGAACAATTTGGGATTGGTGGACAAACTAGTGTCCGGGGATATCGTCAAGATCAGTTGTTAACAGATAATGGCATACAAGCAACGGCGGAAATTCGCTTACCAGTTTTGCGAGTTCCTCAACTGCAAGGAGTTTTGCAACTCACACCTTTTGTTGATGTTGGTACTGGCTGGAATAATGATGGCGCAAATCCTAAGTCCAACACTTTAGTAAGTACCGGTATTGGATTGCTTTGGCATCAAGGTAATAACTTAACAGCGCGTTTAGATTGGGGAATTCCACTCACATCAGTTGATTCTAAGGGGGACACATGGCAAGAAAATGGTTTGTATTTCTCTCTCATTTACAAACCTTTTTGAGGTGGGGAAAGAGGGCATTATATAGTCAGATTTTTATACACAAATTTAATTCGTTGTTTGGACAACGGCAGAAAATTGGCTATGTTATTTTGGCTGGTTTAACTGCTTTATTATGTATATTTACTTCACCTGTTATTGCCCGCGATACCTCAAATCAAGGGTTTAACCCACCCCAAATTGCGATTCTTCCTCAGGAACAAGAAGCGAAAAATTTATATACAGCCGGACGATTTAGCGAGGCGGTGACGGTGTTGCAGCAAGCTTTGCAGGTTTATCAAGGTAATAATGATACCATTGGACAGGCGGTTGTTCTGAGTAATTTGGCTTTGAATTTTCACCAATTAGGACAGATACCAAAAGCAACCGAAGCCATTGAAAATGCGATCGCATTAATCCAAAAAACTCCTGATTCTCCCCAACGTTTAACAGTTTGGGCGCAAGCTGTAGATGTCAAAGGTGGTTTACAACTAGCACAAGGTAAGGCGGAAGCTGCATTGTCATCTTGGGAGCAAGCTGCATCATTTTACCAAAAGCTGCAAGATAGCAATAAAGTTACCCTCGTCACTATTAAGCAAGCACAAGCTTTACAAACTTTAGGACTGTATCAACGGACAATTTCCACGCTGGAGAATTTAAAAACAACTCTGCAAAATCAACCAGATTCTTTAATTAAAGTCGCTAATTTGCGCAGCTTAGGTGATGCTCTTTTGGTTGCAGGGGATTTAAAAAAGGCGGATGAGAATTTACAAGCTAGTCTGAAAATTGCTCAACAACTACAATCGCCTGAAAATATTGCTGCTACTTATTTGAGCTTAGGTAATCTGGCTCGCGCTCAAAGTAAGAATAAAGAAAAAAATAATCAGCAAGCTCTGGGTTTTTACCAGCAAGCAGAGGTGATAGCGAATACTTCAAGCATGAAGGCTCAAGCCCAAATTAACCGCCTGCGCCTGCTGGTAGCAATGAAAAAATGGCCAGAAGCACAAGCACTATATCCGCAAATACAAAGTCAAATTGCTAACCTGCCTGTAGGTCGTCCGGCGATTTATGCCCAGGTACAATTTGCTCAGAGTCTCCTCGAATTAAGGCTGAAATCCTCTAGCCCTAGCCCAGAAACAATTGGTCAAATTCTGGCTGTGGCTCGTCAGCAGGCGGAACAATTGCAAGATGTACGGGCAGAGTCTTTTGTATTAGGTAATCTGGGACACTTGTATGAAATGACTCAACAATGGGCGATCGCGCAAGATTTGACGCGCAAAGCACTGAATTTATCTCAGTCAATTCAAGCACAAGATATTGCCTATCGTTGGCAATGGCAACTAGGGCGGATTCTCTGTCAAGGACAAAAGCAATGCGACAACCAAAAACAATTTCCAGATGCGATCGCTGCCTACACCGAAGCATTTAATAGTCTACAAGGTATCCGGGGTGACTTGATTGCCAGTAATGCAGATGTACAATTTTCCTTTCGGGAAAGTGTCGAGCCTCTATATCGCCGCTTAGTAGATTTGCTGCTACAATCGCCCACCTCTAGTCAAAGCAACCTCCAACAAGCTCGCAATGTCTTAGAAGCGCTGCAAGTTGCCAAATTGCAAAACTTTATGCAACAAGCTTGTCAAGATAATAAATTACAACTTGACAAGGTGATTGATACTAAAGACCAACAAGCGGCGGTGATCTATTCAATTATTTTAGATGACCGCTTAGAGGTGATTGTCAAATTTCCCAATAATCCAGATTTATATCACTCTCCATCTGTCAAAGTAGGCAAACAGGAAATTGAGGCTACCTTAAAGCAACTCTATGAAAATCTCAAGCTAGTGGGTACTTATCAAGAAGTACGACAGGATGGTAAAAAAGTCTACAACTGGCTAATTCAACCAATACAAACAAAACTAGAGCAAGGCAAGATTAAAACTTTAATTTTTGTTTTGGATGGGTTTCTGCGCAAAATTCCGATGGCAAGTTTATATGATGGCAAACAGTATCTCATGGAAAAATATGCCGTCTCTTTAGTTTTAGGGCTACAAGTGCGCGATCCCATGCCTTTGCAAAGACGAGAAATTAAGGTGTTAGCAGCTAGCTTGACTGAACCACCAAAGCAAGTTAAGGGCTTTTCCCGACTAGCAAATGTGCAAAAGGAAGTAGCAGAAATTAAAAAGACAGGCGTAGATGTTAGTGCTATTGCTGAAGAACAATTTACTAATAAAGCCTTCAACACAAAGCTCAATACTTCTAACTTTGATATCGTCCATCTAGCAACTCACGGTTATTTCGGTACTGACAGAGAAAACACATTTGTGCTGACAGCCGACGGAAAAATGAAGTTAGACGAATTCGATCGGTTGTTTCAAAGACAAGGACAAAAACGCACCAAAGCAATTGAAATATTATTTCTCAGTGCTTGTCAAACAGCAGCAGGTAACGATCAAGCAGTCATGGGGATTGCGGGAACTACAGTTCAAGCTGGAGCTAGTAGTGCGATCGCTAGTTTATGGGATCTGGACGATCAATCCAGCGTCTTCTTCGCCAAGGCTTTTTATCAAAACTTAGGAAAACCTGGTGTCAGCCGAGCCGAAGCACTACGCCTAGCACAACAGGCTCTATTTAAAAATCCTAACTACGATCATCCACGGTTTTGGGCACCCTATGTTCTAGTAGGTAGCTGGCTTTGAACGAAAATAGACCGATACATCTGGCGAATTAGGGGTAATAACCCTCGCTTATCCCGACGAAATCCCGCCCTCACCCTCAAGGGTGAGGCTAATCGAACAAAGCCTGCCTCCGCAGGCTCGATTTCTCTAGCCTGCGGAGGCAGGCTTTGTAGATTTAGCCCCAGGCTTATAGCCTGCGGGCGATGTGTCGGGTAAGCAAGAAAAGTGTTTGGATCGACATTATTGAGGATTCTAACCCACCATTTGCCAGCTGTATCCTATAAGAAGTCTGGGATCTAGCAACCCTAAAAATACTTAGAGACTTCCAAATAAAAAAATATACAACTATTTATTGTGGGGTGGGCGTCTCGCCCGCCCATAGTCAAAGGCGGGCAAGACTTCGGCGTGAGCGCTCAGTCGAACGCTGCCCACCCCACAAGATTGGATAATTTATTTCTTGGAAGTCCCTTAAATGTTTTTTTTAATTAAAGCGAATTTCTATACTTTGATAAATCTTAGTTGATGATTAAAATAACGCTAGCAAAAATATTTTTGAAAAGGTAAAGTATTCTATTTTACTGTTCAGACATTATTGAGCAAAAGTGAGCAATCTAGTTTATGTATACTATTATTGCTAAATAATAACTTAGACTAAATTAAATTAAAGCGATCGCGATCGCATTGAAGCGATAACAATCCCTGCTTCCATCCAGACTATATACTCTCACCGATTGCCATTGAGAAAAACTGTCAGACTTCTAGCACTGAAGGATGTTAAGCAGGGTGAGACACATCAATTTTTTTCTATCAGCTTGATATAGAATGAAACTAATTATAGTCGGCTATCAGCTTTTATTACTTTAGATAGATTTGCTGAATATTCTGATTTGTTCCCTATTTATCCAAGATAAAATAACTAATCTACAATCGCTTTGTTTAGCTAATTGAGGCTAATTTTGCTGCAATTAGCTGCATCAAAGGAGAAGCCACCTTGAAGGGAACGATGCTGCGACTTTTGCCTTATGCAGTAGCAGTTTTGGCAGTTGGTAGCGCATTACTACTGACTTTCTTGTTAAAGCCACTACTCAGTCCAACGATTTTTTTACTGTTTTTTGCTGCTGTGGCGGTGAGTGCTTGGTACGGCGGGATGAAACCAGGGCTATTAGCTACGGCTTTAGCAACTATCTCTGTAGCATACTTTTTTTTGGAGCCAATATCTTCACCGTTAATTTACTCTTTTGATAGTCTGTTGCGCTTAATCTTATTTGTACTGGTAACAACGCTGATTAGCTGGCTAAACTCTCAGTTACGCAGTGCTAAGTGTCGTCTCGAACAAAGTTTGCAGCAGCTACAAGCTAGCGAAGCCAGATTTAGACGTTTGGCAGAGTCTAACATTATTGGGGTGGTTGTAGCTGATATGAAAGGGGCAATTTTGGAAGCTAACGATGCCTTTTTAACAATGTTAGGTTACACCAGAGAGGAATTGTTATCGGGAAAAATGCGCTGGCGAGAAATGACACCGCCAGAATATCAAGAAATTAGCGATCGCGCTATTACTGAATTACGTAATCAAGGTTTTAATCAACCATTTGAAAAAGAATATTTTCGCCAAGATGGTAGTCGCGTTCCCATTCTCATCGGTTCTGCCTTATTAGCCAGTGGTGTAGAAGAAGTTATTAGTTTTGTGCTTGATTTAAGCGCAATTAAACAAACAGAAAATGAATTACGCGAAAGTCAAAATAGATTTCATGCCTTAGCTGATGCTACCGTTGAAGGCGTGTTAATTCACGCCAATGGTAAAGTCATAGATGCCAACCCCGCTTTTGCAAAAATGTTTGGCTATAAAATTGATGAAGTTATTGGCATTAATATTACAGAATTTCTCACGCCAGAATCGCGCCAATTACTGCAAGATAATGGGGAAACTCCTTATGAAGTCACGGGTGTAACTAAAGAGCAAAATACTATAAATTTAGAAATTATCGCCAAAAATTCTCTATATAAAGGTCGTAATGTCAGAGTTTCGGCATGGCGTAATATCACCGAAAGAAAGCAAGCAGAAGCAGCAATTCGCCAAAGAGAAGAACAACTCAGATTAATTACTAATGCCTTACCCGTCTTCATTTCTTATGTCGATAACCAACAACGTTATCAATTTAATAATCGTCATTACGAAGAATGGTATGGCATAAAAGCAGCGGAATTTTATGGCAAGAAAATTCAAGAAATTGTCGGCGATTCAGTCTATGAGGAAATCAGTGATTATATAGATACAGTATTATCGGGATTGCGCATCAATTACGAAACTCAAGTTGATAGTCCAAAGATGGGAAAACGTGATGTTAATGTCACTTATATTCCCCAATTTAATCAACAATCGGAAGTAGAAGGATTTGTGGCTCTGATTAACGATATCACAGAGACAAAACAAGCTCAAAAAGCCCTACAAGATAGTGAAGAAAGGTTTAGAAAATTAACAGAAAAAGTTCGGGTAATTCCTTGGGAAGTCGATGCAAATACCGGACAATTTACCTATGTCGGGCCGCAATCAGAAGAGATTTTAGGTTATCCTGCAACAGAATGGTACGCCACAAATTTTTGGGAAGAACATATCCACCCAGAAGATCGAGAATGGGCAGTTGAGTATTGTTTACAATCTGCTCTCACATTGGATAACTATGAATTTGAATACCGCATGTTGACAGCCGATGGCAGAGTATTGTGGATATACGACATAGTAAATGTCGTGCGCCAAGGAGAAAAACCGCAGATATTACATGGATTTTTGATTGATATTACCGATCGCAAACTCTCAGAGCAAGAACGGGAAAGACTGCTCATCGAAGCCGAAACCGCCAACCGCATGAAAGATGAGTTTTTAGGTATCCTTTCCCATGAACTACGTACCCCGCTCAACGCAATAGTCGGTTGGATACAGCTACTCAAAAAGCGCAAATTAGACGAAACTACAACCACCCGCGCTTTAGACACCATTGACCGCAATAGCAAGATCCTCGCACAATTAATTGAAGATGTATTAGACGTATCGGGAATTATTCAAGGTCAACTTTCCTTAAATCTGCGACCATTAGAACTGATACCCGTCTTAGAAGCCGCTCTTGAAACTTTACAACCAGCTGTTGCAGCTAAAGAAATTCACATCGAGAGCAGATTCGATCCAGCAGTGGGGTTAGTAATGGGCGATGTCAACAGATTGCAACAAATCTTTTGGAATCTCCTTTCCAACGCCGTCAAATTCACACCCAAAGGCGGTAGAGTTGAAGTGCAACTAGAACGCCTAGACGATCGCATTCAATTGCGAGTCAGCGACACAGGCGGCGGAATTGCCCCTGATTTCCTCCCCTATGTATTTGAACGCTTTCGCCAAGCCGACAGTTCCAGCACGCGATCGCACGGCGGATTAGGATTAGGATTAGCGATAGTTCGCCATCTCGTAGAATTGCATGGTGGTACAGTCGAAGCCCAAAGCCAAGGAATCGGCAAAGGCGCAACATTTATTGTTAATTTGCCGATGAAAGTCATTAGTCATTAGTCAATGGGCATGGGGCATGGGGCATGGGGCATTGGGCATAGCATTTCTTCCCATCTCTCTTTCTTCCTCTGCTCCCTCTGCTTCCTCTGCTCCCTCTGCTTCCTCTGCTCCCTCTGCTCCCTCTGCTCCCTCTGCCTCTTGCTCCTTCTGCCGCGACAACAATTAAAATAAAGATGACGTACATTCATCAGTAGCTTAAAGTGTCAGACTCTCTGCCATTGCGCGATCGCTACCTGGCTTTAATTGACGAAATTGTGGACACCACCCTCAAGGGCAAAATTAGCTCTGTAGAGCAGGTGTATCAAATGTTGCTCAAAGGGGTGAATCCTGGGACAGGAGAAGTATTTGAGTTAGTTTTGAGCGATCGCTCTACAGCCATCCAAAACCAAGTAGATGGGGAAAAGGATGAACTCAAAAAAGCTAAGGCTACCCGCAGTTTAAGAGCAATTAAGACTATTCAAACTCAATGGCAAAGGTGGCAAGAACACAACAAAGCTACAGAAGCGATCGTTTCTGCTGTCAAAGAAATCACCACAGCCGCAGCTGATGAACGGCTAGCAATTTTTCTTAGATTTACCGATCCCAATCAAAAGCAGCCCCTCAATTCTCAACAGCTACAGCAGTTGTCAAAATCTATACAGCAATTTTCTCAACCAGAATCAGATTTACAACATATATCCGACGGAATTAACCGAGGTTTAGCAGCTTGGCAGCGATTGCAAGAACATTTAGTTAGCTGGATGTACGAGCAAAATCAATCACTAGGGTTTGGTGGTGTACCTGGAGAAAGCGGCCCTTGGGCAACTTGGGCAAAGCAGGTAAATAGCCAAATACCCCATACCCTATTGCGTACCTTAGCAACGGAAGGTTCGGCAATTGAATTCGCCGCTAACCAGCAAATTACCTTGAGTGAATGGGTAGAAATGGCGTTAATTCTGCAATATTTGCAAAGGGGTTTAGTTAACTGGTTTGACCAACAAGCTTACAATGTGCAAGCTGGTTCTAAGTTATCGATTTCTACTTATTTAACCTTTGCAGTAATTTGGAGTCAATTAGCTAGCGGTTTTCACAACCTAGCCCCAGTTTACAGCAACGGCGCATCGCAAGTTATGCTGCAAATTCTCCGCAATTTTGCCCTGCGTCCTTATTTTCCCCTTTACGGCGGGATTTTCGCTTCATTTTCCGGTAACTATTTGCGGGATGCTTTAGATTATTTAGATGAGCCACTGCGGAGAGTCGAGAAAACCCAAGAAAAAGCGCGAATATTAACGCTATTAGGCTATTCACAACGGGCTTTAGGACAATATCAACGTTCTATCGAATTTCATCAACAAGCATTAGAAATCGCCAGAAATGCAGGCGATCGCCCCTGTGAAATTGCCAATCTCAATCACCTCAGCCGTACCTACGTGCAAGAGCAAGATTACGTGGAAGCTATTAACCACAGCCAGCGCGCCTTAATTCTGAGTCGTCAAGTAGGCGATCGCACCGGCGAAGCCAACGCCTTAATTAACTTAGGCTACAGCGAAGTTATGCACGCCCAAGAACTAGAACAGCTAGAACCAGAAACCTATGAAATGGCAATTAACTATTTACAACAGGGTTTAAAATTAACCGAACAATTAGGTGATATTCAAAGTAAAGCCTTGTGTTTTAGTAGCTTAGGAATTGCCCATTTAGTAATTGGCGAATCACAAATTGCCATTAAATATTTAGAAGAAGGTTTTAAAACAGCGCAAATATCTGGAGATTTATATCTCCAAGGACGCAATTTAGCTTACTTAGCTGAAGCTTATTATCAACTGCAAAATTTTGAAAAAACCATTTACACTGGTAGTTTAGGCATGTATCTTTTAGAGCAAATTGCTTCCCGTGAATGGCGACAAGCAGCCGGACTTTTAACAATTTTACAAGGGCAAATAGGAGAGGAAACCTTTACCAATTTCCTCCAACAAAATCGCCCGAAAATTATTGCAGTTATTGGCGTAGATGGCTATGATTACATTCCTCAATTATTAGCAATGTATAAAAATTGATCATCTGCAATAGAGGGTAAGGCAATGCCCATTGGTGTCAACTTAAGCTAAAAGCTATATACGGCGCGTGTTGTACAAATACCTCGCGCCCTCATCCCCTAACCCCTTCTCCCTGAGGGAGAAGGGGAATTAAATCTCTTGCTCCCCTCTCCCTGAGGGAGAGGGGCTGGGGGTGAGGG
>NZ_CAWPNJ010000054.1:0-56113 GCF_963889195.1 Calothrix sp. FACHB-168 | reverse complement strand
ACCACAATCTACTTAATTCGTTGATTTTTCCATTTTTGGGTGTAAAGCTTGTCACTCAGTTATCCTGAGTTACTTTGTCATGTGTTTAGTCTAAACTCCAGACCCTAACCCACCCCAATTTTTACACTTTTATAGTATATATGTACCATTATTTCTACTATCTAGAACAACTAAAAAACCCCTGAAAGTCTTTGCTCTCAAGGGTTTTACCTAGTAAGCGGGCGGCGGGAATCGAACCCGCATTAATAGCTTGGAAGGCTATAGTTTTACCACTAAACTACGCCCGCAGATTTATAACTTTATAATAATAGCACAGCGATCGCGATAATTCAAGTACTCAATCTCAGCTATCGGCGTTCTATTCGCAACCGCACAAATCGATTGGTGAATTCTGGCGGAGTTTTGCCGTCAGGATAATAGGCTGGCTGAAATTTCTCCCCTTGAAAAACATCATTAGCATATTGCTCATAATCACTTCTTTGTGCTTTGGGGATTGCTGGGTCTATTACCTTAGCTTCGATAAACTTACCAGTGTTATCAATGATTAATGATACTAAAAACTCGACTACAGGCAAATCCAAGTTGCTGTTGATATAAATTGATTCAACCTTTTTTTCGTTCGTCCCAATATGTTCAGCTAGTTTCAAATCCTCTGGTATGGGCGATCGCGATCGCATTCCTCTCTGTTCTGCTTCACTCAAAGGAACCCAACGCGCAAACAACCCTCCACTAGAATGAGGTGTAGGTGGAGGTGGTAGCTTTTCTTGACCTCCTTGTGGACTTTGTGAGGCTAATTCTTGTTGACGTTGCTGTTCAGCTAATTCTCTTTGGCGTTGCTGTTCGGCTAGTTCACGCTGTTTTTGTGCAGCTAATTCTTGTTGGCGCTGTTGTGCAGCTAATTCGCGCTGTTTTTGTGCGGCTAATTCTTGTTGGCGCTGTTGTGCAGCTAATTCGCGCTGTTTTTGTGCGGCTAATTCCTGTTGGCGCTGTTGTGCAGCTAATTCGCGCTGTTTTTGTGCAGCTAATTCTTGCTGGCGCTGTTGTGCGGCTAATTCGCGCTGTTTTTGTGCGGCTAATTCTTGTTGGCGTTGCTGTGCGATCGCTACAGCATTTTTCTCTTCAGTATTATTAGCGGTGGGTGTTGTTGTAACTGGTAATTTTTGCTTGCTAGATAAAGGCTTTGATGGTACTGATTTTGGTGGAGAGGTAGCAGGTTGTACTTTTACTCTTGGTTTAATTGTTGATTTCGGTTGCGGCGCAATTTCGACAATTTCAATCGGAATCGCGGCTTGACTTTGCTGTCGCCGCAATAAACTTGATTGATAAGAGAGAATCAACCAGAACGCTATTAAGTGCAGGCTCAATGAACCTATGACTACAGCCACCCACAAACCAGGTGGGTCTGTATGTCGTCTCCAGTCCTTTGCTAGAGTTGAAGTTTGATCTGCAACCGATGGTGTCATATTAAATTTCAAACTGGATCTGATTGGGCGCTATTATCCTTTACCAGAGTAACGCTTCCAAATCCAGTTTAATTTTAGCGATTAGCCATAACATCCGCCGAGACAGAGAAGGTAAGAACTGTTTCATCTACTCCTTTAAGTTCTAAGGGACTGACTTTGGTAATTTCTTCATCCTGTAAATAATCGGCTACAGCCGCAGAAACTAAGATTGTACCCGGAATAGCCGCAGCTTGTAACCGCGCTGCAATATTGACACTCGGCCCAATAGCAGTGTAATCAGCACGTTCAGCACTCCCAAACATACCTACCACGGCTGTACCTTGGTGGATACCACAACGGAATTTGACACCAGAATG
Organism: Calothrix sp. FACHB-168; assembly: GCF_963889195.1. Lineage (NCBI taxonomy): Bacteria > Bacillati > Cyanobacteriota > Cyanophyceae > Nostocales > Calotrichaceae > Calothrix > Calothrix sp. FACHB-168. The sequence continues at coordinate 54,294 of NZ_CAWPNJ010000054.1, read as the reverse complement.
TCCATTAGACTCAAAGATACCGCGATCGCGCCAGCGTTGATTCAACTGATCTAAAGAACGATGCATTGCTCTAGCTGTATTAATTGCACGGCGCACCTGCTCGTTGGGTGTTAATTCTTCTGGCGCTCCGTATAATGCCAAGATAGCATCTCCCATAAATTTATCTACAGTGCCACCATTATCAAACACAGCCTTGGTCATACCTTCTAAATACTCATTGAGCAACTCGGCTACTCTGCGAGATCTCAGAGTATTTGCTAATTGAGTAAAACCAACTATGTCACTAAACAAAACTGTGATTAAGCGTGGTTCTGGTCGCAAATCTAAAGTTAAATCTCCGGTTGCTGCTTTTTTCACCAATACAGGCGGTAAAAAGCGTTTTAATACAGATTCTGTGAGATAAGTATTTAACTCCAACACCCGACGTTCATTTTCCTTTAAAGCCAAGAGATTCCTAACTTCTGCTAGTAATTCCCTGTCATTAAATGGTTTAGCTAAATAAGCATCTGCACCATGTTCTGTACTTTCAATCCGGGTTTCTTCATCAACTTTAGCCGTCAGCAAAATGATTGGCGTTCCTTTGAGTTTATCTTCCTGACGAATCATCCGAATCATTTCTAATCCGGTCACCAAAGGCATCATTAAATCAGTGATAATCAAACTTGGTAACACTTTTTGCGCTATCTGTAATCCTTCTGCACCGTTACGCGCTGTATGGACTTGATAGCCATTGTTGCGAATAATCTCAGATACGTAGGTGCGCAAGTCTGGGTTATCATCTACTACCAGAATCGTATGTGCAGATTTAGGATGATGACCATTATTACCATTATTATTTACTGATGCTTCCTGAGTATCAGCACTGGGTAATGGTTCTAGTAGTAAATTGTCGATATTGTCTCCAATTGGCTCTACTAGTTCTAAATCAGCCAATTCTACGCTGGCGCGACTGGTATTGACTTCACAAGGTGTATCCTGCACTTGGTCTACTGGTAAGTGAATGCTACCAACCAACAACCGCAGTGTAAAAGTTGTACCTTCACCGTAAACTGATTCTACAGTGACTTTACCGCCGTGCAGTTCTACTAATTCCTTGACTAAAGCCAAACCCAAACCACTACCTTCATAAGAGCGATTTTCCGAACCTTCAGCTTGGCGGAATCGCTCAAACAGATAGGGAATTTGCTCTTTAACAATACCTATTCCCGTGTCTTGTACCTGTAAAATGCAACTATTACCTTGAGATATTAGCCTAACGCCGATTGTCCCTCCTTCGGGAGTAAACTTCATCGCATTTGACAGCAGGTTATAAACAACCTTGTCAAATTTTTCCATGTCTAAATAAACTTCAGGACATTTATCTAAATCAGTAATGAGATGCAGTCCTTTTTTCTCACAGTAGGGGCGAAAAGATTCAACAATTTGACTGACAAATTCGTCTAAATCGTAGGGACGGAAACTAGGCTGCATTCTTCCCGCATCTAGGCGTTGTAGATCTAGTAATTGATTTACTAATCTGAGCAATCGCCGGGAGTTACGCAAAGCGATCGCACTTTGCGCGTAAGATAACCCATCACCATTACTAACTGCTGATTCTAAAGGCCCTTGAATTAAGGTAATTGGTGTCCGAAACTCGTGAGATATATTTTGGAAAAATTCGGTTTTTTGTTTATCTAATTGCAACAAGCGTTCGGCTTGGTCACGGGTTTTTTGATATAAACGTGATTGTTGTACAGCGATCGCTGCTTGTGCAGCTACAGCCTTAGCCAGTTCAATCTCCGAAGCCAACCATCGGCGCGATTTGTTACCTTCTCTGAGGGTAATACTACCGATACATTTACCATCAGCCAATAATGGCACAACCATGAGCGATCGCGCCGGCTTTTTCAAAGGTAAATCAAATCCTCTAATTTCTACAGGGCAATTGCTCATATCAGCAATTACCACAGGTTCTTGTGTGCGCAAAATTTCTTGCAGAATCGGATTTTCCTTAATTGGCGTTTGGGAATTAGGTAATTCTTCCCCTACATAGTGATGGTTTTTACTTAATATTTGCTCCTGGGCAGACTTAATGCTACTGTCTAAATCTTGAGAACTGTCATACAATCCCACACATTGAACAAATTCATCTTCCTCAGTCCACAACGATAAAACACAGCCATTCACCTGTAAGGCTTGTCCTAGTTGTTCGGTAATCGCAGCAAAGATATCTTGCGGATCGAGGCTAGAGCGAATCGCCGTAGTAACTGTATTAATTAGTGCTTCTCGTTTAGCTAAAGCACGTACTTGCTCGTAAGTATAAGCTTGAGATAAAGCTAGCGCCGCCTGATCTGCTACCATCAACACCAACTGTACTTCCTCTTCCTTCCAAATTCGGGATTCGGAGCATTGGTGTAATGCCAATACTGCCATTAGTTCTTGTTGGCAAATCAACGGCACAATCAAACTAGAGTCAATTTTCGCCGCCGTAAAAGCCGCTCTACGTTGTTCTAGTTCAGCGCGATCGCCTTGGATGCGTTCATCATCAGCTACTTGATGAATTACTTGGACTTCGCGAGTTTCCCAGACAGTCTCAGCTAATAAAGATGGCGACAGCAAAGCATCACCAGATAAAGCAGAAGAATTATCTGCTTCCTGCTTTACTTGTGCAGAAGCAGTTTTCTGATAAATAAATCCTTCATCTACCAATTGTCCATCTTGAAAGGGACGCAACAAACATACATCCACTTCCAACATATGACCTACTGTATCGACAATCGCTTGCAAAATTTGCCGATAGTCTAAAGCACTACGAATTGTATTCGTAACAGTATTTAGTAGTGATTCCTGACGCAGTGTACGTGTGAGTTCGCGGGTACGCGCTTTGAGGACATTATGAGTGTCCAAAGCTTGGCGGACTACAGCTTTGAGTTCTTCTGCTTCCCAGGGTTTAGTAACATATTTGAAGACCTTACCAGCGTTGATGGCTTCCACTAAGTCTTCGACATCGGTGTAGCCCGTTAAAATAATCCGGATAATATCTGGATATTGAGTCGCTGTCAGGCTCAAAAATTCTGTACCGCTCATGATTGGCATTCGCTGATCGGAGATGATCACAGAGACCTCTCCCTCTTGTGCCAGCAGATCCAATGCGGCCGGGCCAGAAGTTGCCCTTAGCACCTTGTAATCGCGATAAAAGGTGCGGTAAAGCAAGTCAAGGTTGTCGGGTTCATCATCAACAACCAATATTTTCGGCTTACTGTTTGCTTGTTGGGATTTCATGCACCGCTTTCCTGCTGCAACGGCAGTTGGATAAAGAATAATCTGATCAGACAGGGATGTTTCTGAGTCAGGTAAGAGCAGAGCATTTTGACGAATAAGGCTGTATGGCTACTTGAGTGCTGAGTGTTAAAGCATTTACTCACAATAATTCGCCTCAATGACTGGTAATGATTGCCATTCACTCTGAAGCAAGGCAATTGCTTTGTGATTTAGTTTTAGTTTTACAGAGTCGATGCTTACCAAATCTTTCCTCACCTCCAGCGAGAAGCGTCAAAACACTATACACATACAGCACTCAAGGCTGGCTGAAAAATCCATCTGTAGCTGCATATTAAGTTTTCCCGTTACAGCAGTTGCACTAACACTTTTAGGTAAATTTTATTTATGATTCGCAGGGGAAAGTCAGCAATATTCTCAGAATCAGACAATGCTGATACTCTGATATTAATTTATACCTATATTTAGCATAATTCCTCAAGTTAGTCCCTGACGAGAAAATATCTCTGAAGAGTCAATAGTCAGTAGAGACGCGATTAATCGCGTCTGTACAATAGAGACGCGATCAATCGCGTCTGTACAATAGTCAACGCTATTTTCAAGCTAGTCCCTCATGCAATCAATCACACAACGAGGGCATGAAATTCTTTCTAGTCCCTAGGGACTGTTTTCAAACTCTAAATTAGACTTCAATGTAGGTTGGGTTGAGGAACGAAACCCAACATTTACGTCGCTTGGTTGAGTTGCTTTCACCTCAAGCAACCTACTTTTGTAGTTTGAAAACACGCCCTAGCCCCTAGCTACACTTACTGAAATTTCTGTATGATGGCGATCGCTGTAGTTGAAATATTCTATTTTGGTTAGGATACATTATATTGAGTAAGGAATATGTTCTCTAGTTGACCACTACAATTGATTAGTGGCGAGCTTACAGCAGAATTTGTCCTGTCTTGTGCATCAAAGCGATCGTTTGCTGAGAGTTTCCAGAAAGTTGTAAAGTATTTGAGGATATTTGAGAAAATTTCCCCTAAATGTAATTAATAGTAAACTAGCCTTGACATCCTGGTTTTTTAACACATACCGCCAAGAGCCAGTAATAATGCCTGCGGATCTGTCTGAGTGCCAATTTCAAATCCGTGCAGCGACACCTGCCGATTTATATGGAGTTGCCCAAATCATTACTGAAAGTTTCCACTCACAACAGGGTATCTGGGGATGGGCTTTTCCTTTACTACGTTTGGGTATTTATGAAGATTTGAAGCACCGCTTGGCATCACCTGCGCCCCATCATATTTGCCTAGTTGCTGCTGATACTACTAAAGATACAGTTAATAACCTGGTAGGAACTGTAGAATTAGGTGTACGGTTTAGTCATTCCTGGGCACATACTGGCAGAAGTTTTCCCTATCTGTCTAATTTAGCTGTTCGTCCACAATATCGTCGGCATGGCTTGGCATCAGGATTACTGAAAAATTGCGAAAAAGTTTCTCAAGAATGGGGATTCCAAGACTTATATTTACATGTTTTAGAAAATAATCATCAAGCAAGGCAACTGTATTGCAAGTTAGGGTACAGAGTTCATAAGGTAGAATCTAATTGGAATTTATTTTGGCCAAAATCTGTAAATCAGATTTTATTGCACAAACATCTGAGCAATGATGTTAGCGTTTGAGATTGATAATTAGGGGTTAGGGACTGTTTTCAAGCTCTAAATTAGACTTAATTGTAGTGGACTGACACAGCTAAAATGATGCATTAAGAAAACTGTTGTGGGATGGGCGTCTCGCCCGTCCTGGGCGGACAAGATGTCCACCCCACAAAAAAATTATATTGCAACATTTTAGGCGTGTCAGTCCAGTAGGTTGGGTTGAGGAACGAAACCCAACATTTAGGGAACTCCAAAAAATAAATTATTCCGTTAAACGTTGACAGTTGACAGTTCACTGTTGACGGTTAACAGTCAACCGTCAACAGTGAACAATAGCAATGGAATATTTTTTTACTTGGAAGTCCCTTACGTCACTTCGTTGGGTTGTGTACACTTTCTGCAACCCAGAGCGGCTTAAGGTAGGGTAGACGCAAAACAGAAGTCCAAAACTAATACTTTTGCCAGAAGTCTCATTGACAAATGCCTATCCTCCTTGTCTTCCTTGTCCTTTTTGTTCATCTATAGCTGTAGCCAGATAGATTAGGACATCCAGCTAAGATAAAACCCTGACCATAAAAGGCTTTTCAGTCTGTCAACTGTCAACAGTCAACTGTCAACAGCTATATCGAATAGGATTACTATAGATTTCATTTAGTTGAAACTAGGTTGGAAGCTGATAATTCTCAAGATTTTATCTGCAAATAAAGGTGTTTGCATTAACAATTAGAAACTCTATAATTAGAAATTTTATGATAAATCCTCGGTAATAAAGAGGTTATCAGTAAAATTTTAAAATAGAATTTCTTGATAGGTTCTATTAATTTACTAATAATTTTAAATTATCGTTATTCAAGTTATAGCCGTTAATTTGGGCAAATATCTACTAAAATAGGTAGAATAGACAACTAGCTAAGGTTGAAAATTTTAACTCTTCCTAACGGATAATTTCTTGACTATCTGTTATACTACATAATGGTTATATTAAGATAGATAAAGAATATAAACAGCAAGTTAATTTGACTAAAATATTATTTCCTCATCATAACTTTGTATTTAAGAGATTCATCTTTATAAAAACTTTAAAAAAAGTTCATTATAAACAGGAGACAAATCAAGTTAAATTTCATAGAATGTAATCACTCAATTGTTCAATCTGATTTATTTATTCATAATTTAGTCAAGGCTTCCTAATAATAAGAAAAATCAAAATTTCATTTGATTGAACAACAAGTTACGTTTTTTAGTGCATACTACTACTCAATTATTTGCCAATCTAAAAAAACATGGATAGCGAACAATGCCAACGCTATCAGATTCCTATGGTATCAACTTATTATCCTGAAACCACTTTCATTGACTATCTTGTCATGCCAGATGGAACTGAGCAATCGCAAGGCTCGGATATCCTCACACTACTGCATAGTGGAAAAGTGTTTATCGTCAATAGTCGCAAACGGAATGGTTTAATTCTTTTTAAACGCTATCACGCTGAGTTTGCTGGCCCTGGGGCTGCTGTTGGCGGAGAATATGATTGTGATTGCCAAGGGGTTTTAGCTATTGGTAATTTGTCTTTATTAACTCCCGAATCCTATGATGAGCGCCAGAAAGCTTATTTAATTAGGCGGCAATGGATTCGCTTAATTAAACAAATTACAGAAAATCCCGTACCTCATCAAAGAGTGCAAAAGATTCTCGATCAGTTTGAACAATACTTTCCTCTGGAAACTGTAGCTAGTTTACCAGATATTACTTTTGCTATGTTAGTAGGTGTGTTGCCACAAACGGTGAGTGTGGTACGCCGTTTGGGCGGTGGTATAGAAAGTAGATTAAATTACTAAGTAAGTTGATAATTAAAATGCAAGATTTGTCACAGCAGCCTGTATCCGATTGATGGTACGGGCGTTTTCATCTGGAGTACCGATTGTAATTCTTAATCCTTGGGGAAGTAAGCGAACAAGAGTACCAGATTGTCTCAACTTTTGATGAAGATTTTGTAAAGCTGTATCTTGAGCAATTTGCAGGTAGATAAAGTTAGCGGCGCTAGGTGTGATTTGGAAAGCTGGGTATTGTGACAACGCCTGGATTAATTTTTCGCGTTCAGTTAAGGTTTGAGAAATGGATGCGAGTAATATTTGGCGGTTTTGTAAAGCTACTAAGGCAGCAGCTATAGAGAAGCTAGGGAGATTATAGGGTAAACGGACTTTTTCTAAAATGGCGATCGCATCTGGATGAGCGACACAATAGCCGACACGCAAAGCTGCTAACCGAAAAGCTTTAGAAAATGTGCGTAATATAATCCAATTAGGACGCTGTAATAATTCTGCAACTAAGGTAGTTTGGCTAAATTCAAAGTAAGCTTCATCAATGACTACTAAAATTTCTGGACTCAAACTTCTTAACCAATCTAACTCTGCTGCTGTTAAACAATTGGCAGTGGGAGAATTAGGATGGACGACAAAAACTACACGAATGGCAGGGTTTTGGGTTTGAGCGATTGCAGATTTTGCGGCGGCTAAATCAATTTCAAAATTGGTTGCATTTCTGCCAACTTCTACTACAGAAATACCTAAGGTTTTTGCCAAAATACCATACATAGAAAAGGTGGGATTGGCAACTAAAATACTACCTTCTCCTTTTAAACAGGTAGCTATTAACAAAGAACGAATCAATTCATCCGAACCATTACCCACAGAAATATTCAAAGCAGTGACAGCAGATGAGGAAAGATTTGCTGACTCATTCACATAATCAGCGATCGCGGCTTTGAGTGTTTCATGTCCGCCATCGGGGTAACGATTTGTTTCAATTACTTGCTGATAAGTCCAAGCTAGTTTCTCTTTTAACTCTGGCGGTAAATCGTAAGGACTTTCATTAGTATCTAGCCGATCGAATTGTGTGGCGACTGCATCGGCTGTATCGCTGCTGGGGTGTGGTTTATAAGCTGTAAACTGAGCTAAATCTGACCGAATGAAGGGAAGCATAAGTTTAGTTTATGGGCATTGGGCATTGAGTAAGAGTCAAGAGTCAAAAGTCAATGGTCAATGGTCAATAGTTATTGCTGATGAGTAAAACAATTAACAACTGACAACTGACAACTGACAACTAACAACTGACAACTGACTAATTTTTCAAATTTTACAGCTTTCGGGTAATTGGCAAAAGCGGTGAATTGCTTGCCATATTTCTTCTGTGACATTTCCCAAACTGTGATCGCTGTGGAGTTCGATTAACTCTACCCAAGGACGCGATCGCGCATATTCACGACTAGCTGATATGGGAATGACTTCATCTTCGGTTCCATGCAAAATTAGGGTAGGAATTGGGCGTTTTAATCCATTTTCTTGGTATTGGGCGGCATCTATTAAAAAATCGTAGTGTAATGGCAGTTCTTGTCCTTCTCTATAGTGATACACCGGGAGATATTTCTCTTGTTGCCAACGCTGGATTTTTTCGTCTCCGAGTTTTGCTAACCAATGGGATAAAAACCCAAAGGCTGGTGCTAATAAGACTAAACGCTGTATTTGTAAGGATTTTTGCCCAATGTGGGCTGCGGTTAAACCGCCTAAACTGGAACCAATTAAGGTAATTGGCTGAGAATCAGGGGAAAATTCTGCCCAAATTTGATTTAGCTGACGAGTGATTGTGAGGTGAGAAAAATCACCAGCGTTGAGATCGGGAATTTTGATTGTAGTGTTAATTCTGGCAAAGCGATCGCGCATATCTCGTGCTTTGGCAGAATTTGGGCTAGAAGCAAAGCCGTGTAAGTAGATGTAATGCAAAATTTTGATTTTTGAGTATTTTATATACAGACGCGATCGCGTCTGTACAAAATTTACCGCATCGTGACAAATTCTTCGGCGGCTGAGGGATGGATACCCACAGTAGCATCAAAATCTTTTTTGGTTGCGCCCATTTTTACGGCGATGGCGATACCTTGAATAATTTCGGCGGCGCTATCTCCTACCATGTGTGCGCCCAGAACTTGGTCGGTGTTAGCATCGACTACTAACTTCATCATGGTTCTTTCTTGGGCACCAGTTAAACTGTAGTACATCGGCCGGAAGCGGGTACGGAAAATTTTCACACCTTCATCACCTAGCTTGGCTTTGGCTTCGGCTTCTGTTAAACCAACTGTAGCGGCTTCAGGATTAGCAAAGATGGCTGTGGCGACATTTTCATGGCTAAATTCGCGGCGATTATTGCCAAATTCGCTATCTGCAAAGGCGCGTCCTTCACCAATGGCGACTGGTGTTAAATTTAAGCGATCGGTGACATCACCCACAGCAAAAATATTGGGTTGATTAGTTTGACTGTATTCGTTAACTGCGATCGCTTGTGCGGTGCTGTATCCGGGGCCATCCATTTTACTGGTGACAACTTCTACCCCAGCCTTTTCTAAACCTAAGCCTTCTACATTGGGAATGCGACCGGTAGCAACGAGAAATACATCAGCAATTATTGGTTCTGTATTTTCGTCTGACAATGTTAACTTGATACCTTCCGGCACTTTTTCCACTGCGGTGACTACATTATTTTGGATGATGCGAATACCATGATTGACCATTCCCTCTTGAATTCCCGTGCGGATCTCTTCATCAAAACCTTTCAAAATTAGGTCTTTACGAATAATCTGCGTGACTTGGGAACCTAAACCGCGCATGATACAAGCAAATTCTGTACCAATATAACCAGCGCCAATAATGGCTATATGCTTTGGTTGTTCTTTGAGATGAAAGATTTCGTTAGAGGTAATAGCATATTCCATTCCTGGTAAATCTGGTTTAACAGGTCGCCCACCTACAGCAATTAAGATTTTATCGGCTGTAATTTTGCGATCGCCAACTTCTACAGTATGGGTATCTAATAAAGTAGCGCGATCGGGTATTAGGGTAACTCCGGCTTTTTCTAAAAAGCTGATGTGTAATTGGGATAGCCGCCGTACTTCCTGATCTATGGATGTAATGAAATGCTCCCAATTTAATTTTGTCTCACCGACTTGCCAACCATAACCAGCAGCATGATTAAACAGCGCCGGGAAATGAGAAGCGTACACCATGAGTTTTTTGGGAACGCAACCGCGAATTACACAAGTTCCGCCAACTAGATCGTTTTCTGCGATCGCCACTTTCGCCCCATAACTAGCAGCGCGCTTAGAAGCAGCTAAACCCCCTGAACCCGCACCAATAACAAACAAGTCGTAATCAAATGTCATAAATTTCTGTATCTCTTGGGCAACAATGAAGCTTCCAAAAACTTACACTAAGGATGTAATGTCACTACAACAGGACTTACGCAACTGGCATATTATTCTAAGTTCTTAGTTCTGAGTTTAGTCCGATCAGGGCTGAATCCAACGAACCTCTCCTACAAGGAGAGTTTGGATTAATCAAAATTACAATTTTTACTCCCTTCTAATAATAAAAGCTCCTTCGCAGATAAAGGAATCGCAGAGGATTTGTGATTCCTTTTTGATCTTTTGCTCAGTTAATTTACCAAAAACCTGGGTCTAAAGCCCCGTCCACTTCGGCAAGCTCAGTGCGCCGCTTTAAGGACGGCTTTTTGATAGAATTGTGCAAACAGGCAGGGCATTGTCTGTCGGGCGAGATAGTGTAAGACGGGCTATGCCTGCAACTGTTGTTTGAACCCAGAATCCCCACGCCTTTAGGCTGGGGAGTATGTCAAGTCAAATTTTTATGAGGTAGGTCTATCTGGATCGACCGGCGTTGGATCAATCGGAGTTGGATCGACTGGCTTTGGATCAATCGGAGTGGGATCGACTGGCGTTGGATCAATCGGGGTTGGATCGACTGGCGTTGGATCAATCGGGGTTGGATCGACCGGCTTTGGATCAATCGGGGTTGGATCGACTGGCTTTGGATCAATCGGGGTTGGATCGACCGGCTTTGGATCAATCGGTGTTGGATCGACCGGCTTTGGATCAATCGGTGTTGGATCGACCGGCTTTGGATCAATCGGGGTTGGATCGACTGGCTTTGGATCAATCGGGGTTGGATCGACTGGCTTTGGATCAATCGGAGTGGGATCGACCGGCTTTGGATCAATCGGTGTTGGATCGACTGGCTTTGGCTCAATCGGCGTGGGATTGACTGGCTTTGGATCAATCGGGGTTGGATTGACTGGCTTTGGCTCAATCGGCGTGGGATCGACTGGCTTTGGTGAAGTGTTGTTACTATTATTACCTAGTTGACCACTGACTTGGACTTCCCCTGTGTCCACAAGAGAGTCTACATTCAGATTCTCTTGACTTGGGTTGACGCTAGCTTCCTCTTGATTGCTACTGCTAGTATTTTCGTCATCTTTGCTGGCTGAAGATTCAGCTTCTGATGAAGACGTGGCTGTTAGCTGTAAGAATGCAGGATTTTCTAGGACTCCGTCACCCTTAGCTATTGGGGTTTGTGTAGCTAGGGCGGCTGAGGTTTCGGCTTGAACGCTGGCGATCGCAGGATCGGGAGTAGGTGCAAGATTTTGTCTAGTTAAATCAAGGCCTCTAACTAAATCGCTAGTGTCATAAAAAGTTCTTAAGTCAAAATCGTACAACCCCTGGATTTTGTCTTTGACAATCACCATCAGTTGTCCAGCTTCCAGTACCCGACCTTGAGAATGCTTATTAGATACTTCTATACCACTATTTGTCAATGCACCGATGATTGTGGTATCTGTGGCTTCGTCGTAGCGGACAAATAATGCTGAACCGCGAATTGCAGCAGCTGCATTTGGTGTGTGAATCCGTGTTTGTCCCCTTCCTGGGGGAATTAGCAGTAAAACTGTGCCATTAGATAAGCGAAAATTACGAGTTTTCGGTAAAAACCGAAATATCGCCTGTTCCCCAACTCTGGCTAAAGAACCATCGTTAAAGCGTAAATCTGCTAAGGATGCGCGTCCTGTAGATAATCCATCCCCAGGAGTCATGGGATCTAATTTGCGTGCTGGACGCCTCTTAGGACTATTTTTAGGAATTAGCTGGACTAAGTTTCGCAGGTCTCGAATTTCTGCTCTTGTCAAGGGTGTAGCTGCATTTACTGGTTGTGACCAAGGTAACACTACAACTCCCCATAAACTGATTGCTAAAAGTGGGAAAAATTTAGGCAACATAATTTAGGAACTCAAAAAATTTTCGCTATCAACTTAGTTAAAGACTCATTTTCCGCTGCAATCGATAATTTAGTGATTTTTTATACTTTACTTAAACTTTAAGTCAGTGGCAATGCTCAGTGGGATTAGCGGATTTTAATAAAACAAGCGCATATATTATCATGATAGTTTTAAGCTTAGTATATAAATATCTAGAAATATATAAAAAATTAATATCTTTAAATTTTGAGTTAAATAAGTATAAAGATAATATATAGTATTCTTGAATGTTGCAATTAAGTTTTGAAAACTATTACCGCTAGCTGGTGGTCAAGCCTTATGGGCAACTGCGGCAGTTTAAAGTCCCAAATCAAAACTGGAAAGACTTTGAGCGGCGGATTTTGTTAAGTGTTAAACGATCGGTGTACTTACATCTTGCTGTACTAAAAGCAATTGATTATCAGGGATGAGTTGGTCGGGAATTTAAAATTTAGTATTGGGAATTTCCGAGTCTGCTTGTGAATCTACGTTTGCAAAACGCGATCAACGCCATCAAAGATGCAACCCCAGGGCTGGAAAAGTTTTTTATTTGCGATTTTCTTCACTACTAATGGTGTGGTACAACTAGGCACCAAATTAGATACAGCATGGGCTGACAACACTTATGTAGAGTCGCCAACTGTAGGGAAATCTCCGCAGCTCTTAGCATTGGGAGAAAGCCCACAGAAAGCTGAAGGGCGATGTCAGCAGCAGGGACAAGAGGTAACTAATGTTCTGGGATCGGATTCAGAACTGCGGAATTTAGCACAGACAAATCGCATTTACTCATCTGTCAAGCTAGAACCTAACATTTCGCCTCCTGAGCAGATGAATATGGCAGGATTTAGTCAGGAGGAAAGCTGTTTTGAGCAAGATGATAGGGAGAGTGAGATATCCTTTCAGTCCAATCAGTCTTTAAAGTTGGCTGCTGCTAGCAACTGTCAGGATGATTTATGTCAACAATCTCTTGGCTTGAGAACTTTACTAACACAAAGGGTGAGTGATGAAACACTAGCACAAGCATCACCAGAGCCAAATAATCCCGAAGCAGGTAATCCTCAACCCAATAACCCACAACCCAATACACCCAACGAAGATAATAGTGGCGATTTGCAAAAGCAAAGCGATCCGCCACCGTTAGAATCCTTACCGGGTAATCTTCCTATTCCTTCCCCCGGACAAATAGAGCAACTTTTAGATACTCCCCAGATTGATTACAGTCAAAGACTCCAGAATTTAATCCAGGTATTGCAACAACAAACACAGTCAGTAGCTGATCTAGGGAATTTAGAATTGGGATTGCGGGTAAAACCCAGACAAATACCAACTCCACCACCTTTAGAACAACAGCCACCGCTACCACAGGAAAAGCCTGTAGTTCGGTTTAAACCGATAGGTTCTCTACAAGCCCGTGTGGGTTATTTTTATTCGAGTAATATTTTTTCTGCTAGTGTTGACCCGATACAAGATAGCTTAATTTTTTACGGGCTAACTTTAGCTTCTACTTATTTACCTTTAAATCCTAAGACTTTTATTAGTGGATCGATTGATGCTAATCAGATTCATTACTTTGACCAATCAGTTTATGATTACAATCAATTGCGATTTAACGTGAGTTTGTATCGCCAGCTATCGCGGCGGATGTATGGCGAACTCAGTTGGAGTAATCAATCTTTGTTTTATGCCAAAAATGGGAATAACTTTCAGGCAGGCGATCGCTTTTTGAATGAAAATGCAGTCAGGCTGTCTTTAGGACGACGAGATCCCCTCAGTTCTAAATTATTCCTGGATAGCTTCTATGAATTGAGTTTCAACTTCTCCGATCCCGATAACCGCAGTCGGATCGTTAACTCTTTATGGTTATCTTTAAGCTACTACTTGCAACAACCGCTACAAGTCGGCGTTAACTATCAGTTCAACTTTTCTGATTTTACCAATCGCCCAGATGCGCGAGAAGACGAATTTCATCGGTTATTTGGGCATATAAATTATCGCGTGTCGAAGGATAGTAGTTTGAATCTCCAGGGCGGCGTGAGTTTTGGGGATTCTACATCACAAAATATTAATTTTGATGCTTGGTTCTTTAGTTTGAATTATAGATTGCAATTAGGTCAGTTTTGAAAGTTGTCAGTTGTCAGTTGTCAGTTGTCAGTTGTCAGTAGGGGCGGGTTTATTTAGATCGTCTTTGATCAGTGAAGATTTCTGTGAACCCGCCCCTACAGTTGTTAGTTGTAAAGAGTTTCCCCTAATCCCTAACCGAATTATGCTAGCTAACGCAGCCGCTTACCAAGTTACCTGGGAAAAGTTACCGGATGATTTTGTATTAGACGATGAACCTGTGGACAATATTAATCAGCCGCTTTTAGCCGCAGCGCTTACAGAAAGCTTAGAATTAGCTGGAAAATTATCAGCTAATGCTTTAACAACGACTAATTACGGTATTTGCGCCACTGTTAATGGGCGAATTGTCGTTAAAGCGCCAGATTGGGGGTATGTACCAGCAATTAGAGTACCGCGAGAGGAAATTAAGCGGAGTTATACGCCACAACTTCAGGGCGATATACCAGTAATTGTCATGGAATTTATCTCGGATACGGAAGGTAGCGAGTATTCCAGCAAACCAACCTATCCGCCTGGTAAATGGTTTTATTATGAACAAGTATTAAAAATACCAAATTATGCCATTTTTGAACCAGATGGCGGAGTGTTAGAATTTTATCGCCTTGATAATTCTGGACATTATCAACTGCAACCAGCAGATGCGAATCAGCGTTATTGGATTCCTGAAATGAGTCTGTTTTTGGGTATCTGGGAGGGAGTTCGGGAAAATCGCACGGGTTTCTGGTTGCGTTGGTGGGATGAAGCAGGGGAATTATTGCTTTGGGGTTCGGAGTTAGCAGTTAAGGAACGTCAACAGAAAGAGTTAGCTCAACAGCAAGCTGAACAGGAACGCCAAGAGAAAGAATTAGCTCAACAACGTTTAGAAAAATTAGCCGCCCAATTAAAAGCTTTAGGAGTTGAACCGGATATTTAAGTTGAGGGAAAGAGTTGCGATGTCTACGACAAGACAAGTCTACGCATTTTTCCAAATAAAAAGCCTCATCGAATAGCTTCGGAACAGGAAACTTCGAGTTCAGAACAGGAAACTCCGAGTTCGGAACATGAAACTCCGAGTTCAGAACAGGAACATTCTCGTTTAGAACAGGAACATTCTCATTTCAAACAGGAACATTCTCGTTTTCAGCAAGAAACTTCGAGTTCAGAACAGGAACATTCTCGTTGCAAACAAGAAACTCCGGGTTCAGAACAGAAATTGCCTTGTTAAATTACTAATCGATCGCCTTTTACTCTACATTTATATTCAAATACCCTTGGCGTTCCGACCAATTGTAGGGGCACGGCATTCATAATCTTTCGGTGCATCACATAATTTTATCGGTGCCGTGCCCCTACGACCTATTGCATCCGTGCTTTGCCCCCCTGTCCTCCTTGTCCTCTGTGTCCTCCTTGTCTCCCTCTTCCCCCTACCTCCCCTGACACACCTTCGCCTCATCAGGATGGGTAATAAAATAAACCTTCAGCCAACTGCAACCCTGCGCTAATAAATCATCAAGACTCAGATTCCACAATTTGATACTCCGATCAGAACTTTCCAAGAGAGAATTTTGAATTTTGAATTATGTATGTTTAGCGATAAAAAATGATGAGTGTGAAATTTGAGATAAATCAATGCATGATTTTACTAACTGTAAAAATATTAATAAACTTGAAAATTAGTTAAAAATTTGTATTGTCTTTATTTTTTATTTTGTTGTAAACAGAAACATTAACTATTGATCTATCAGCAAATATTAACAGTGTTTATTACAAAATAAGTCAGTAAAGAAATTGAAATTGCAGTTATTGTATACTATATTTAGCATTGTAACAAAAGGAGCTTGTGATTACTGTGACTCAAGGAATCAACTCACCATTTAGATATGCAGGTGGAAAATTTTATGCACGTAAGTTAATACTAGATTTTATTCCCAAACACAACAGTTATTTAGAACCATTTGCAGGTGGTGGCTCAATCTTTTTTGCTAAAGATAAAGTTAGTAGTAATTGGCTCAATGATATAGATAATGAACTAATTAATTGTTATATGACAATTCGGGATTATCCCGAACTTTTAATTGATAATTTGAAAGACGAAAAAGCTACTAAAGAAAGGCATACATATTATAAAAAAGAGTATAAACCAACTAACAATATAGAAAGAGCTACTAGATGGTACTACCTCAACAGAACTTCATATTCAGGAATAATGAATATGGTTAACTGTTATTGGGGATATGGAGAAAAGTATAGTATGAGACCTGAAAATTGGTCTCGTAATATAATTCGCACATCGGAAAAACTTCAAGGTGTAAATATTACTTGTCTTGATTTTGAAAAAGTAATTTCAGAAGTAGTTGATGGGTCATTTTTATTTATAGATCCGCCATATTATAATGCGGATCAAGATAAGTTTTATACTCATTTTTTTACTAAAGAAGACCACTTTAGACTTTGTAATTTACTAAAGAATAACAGTAAAAGAATAAAGTTTTTGCTGACTTATGATAACACGGAGGATATTAAAGAATTATATAACTGGGCAACAGGTATTCATGAAATGGAATGGAATTATACAATTAATAGAACTGATGACCAGAAAAAAACAAATAAAAAAACAGAAAAAGAAAAAGGTTCCAGATATAAAGGTAAAGAAATATTTATTATAAACTACAACATTGAACCCCTTGAAGATTATGAGCAACTAAGTATAGATTATAATTCAATACTACAAATCACTTAGTTTGGGAGTAAAAAGTTGATTTAATAACTTATTAAATCAACTTTTTACTATGAAAGATGAAAATAAATTAGGGCAATCCTCAATTTCATACCAAGGTTGAAAAGGTTTATAAGTTTCAGGGTTAAACTTAATAATAGGATAATTAGGAATAAAATTACAATCGGTTTTATTTGTACATTTCTTACGAGTACAAGTAATTCCGTTGGTACTATTAATAGTTAAATCTTTAGATTTAGCTATATAAATTTTCCGAAAAGCTAAATCTCTTTGAAAATCAGGATTATTAAAATCTTCACTTAAACTGGGATAAAGTGCTTTTAAAAACTTTAATTCATTTTCTGTCGGTTTCCACTCATATAGACCAGTACTTGTATCTGTTCTGTAAAAAGCATTACCTATTGATGTAACAACAAAGTCAAAATTACTATCTACATATTGATCGTTGTGGGTCTTGAGAACTGCTTCACTTAAACCCAACCTTGGTGCAAGATTTTTAATTTTTTCATCTCCTAAAGTTCGACTACGCATACATTTTACTTTAATACTCTTTCCATCCCTAGAAGAATAACCTTGTTTCTTTGCTAACTTACATTCAATTCTAATTCTTGCAGAACTTGCTATATGAGTAACAGTAATATCCTCATCATGAAGCTCATACTGAGCATTCATTGGAACTTTATTAACCTGCCACTCTTTTTTATCTAAAATATTAGAAAGTATGATCAGCACTGAATACTCAAAAGCTTTACCTCTAATCATTGGGATAACTTTTGGGTCAAGCAAAATTTCAGCTAAATATTCTATAGGTATGTTATATTTTTTGGAAAATGACTGAACTTTGTCACTCCACAAGTTAGCTTTATTTATTGTCATTATCGGTAAATAATTCTGATACTTCTATATTTAGAGCGATCGCAATTTTTTCTATATTGAGCAACGTGATGTTTTTTTCAGCACGCTCTACCATTCCTATATATGTCCTATGGACACCTGCTATCTCAGCGAGTTTTTCCTGAGATAAGCCTTTCTTTAACCTTTCTTTCCTAACTTTTTTCCCAAAATTGACCAAAATTTGCTCTTTCATGGCTTATTCTAGCCATATTTAGAGATGATAATGAGTCAAAATAATTGCTAACTATTGGTCTACAGACTATAGTTAGCAATTTTGATTCCTAGAACCTGCTATTAGTATAAATTGCTAATTAATTACTAGTTATAATTGCTTAGACTCTGATTTTGAGGTTACTAACTAGTTCAACGTTGAAATGTATAATTAATACAGGTAAGCTGAACAAAAAAGTTATCGGGTTTTTGACAGTAAATCAAAGCTTGTTGATTTACATATATAATTACAGCAACCTCGTTGATTTAATGTCTAGTTTTCTGTAAACGATTCAAGTGGGAGTTTAAACTGGGGCGATCGCTTGCTTCTAGTACTTGTGTATTGATAACTGCTGATTGTGCGATCGCTAAATTTTTCCCAGCTAATGCTAAAGTACCTAAAGTAGCGAGTCCGAAGACAAAACCTTTTTTTCTACTTTTAACAGCAGCCGTTAAAGTTTCTAAAGCAGTACCATTACCAATTGCTGCAATCGGTTTCAAAGCTGTTAAGGCTGCGGCTGCATTTGCATAGCGATGCTGGCGTTTATGTGCCACCATTTTCAACAACCAAGCTTTAAAGTATGGGCTGATTTTAGGCGATAATTTTTGCTGGAAATTCCCGCGATATTCAGGATTAATTAATTTATGAATATCTCCCGCGCGGGTATGAGTGAGTAAACAAATTAAAGTTACTCCTAAACTATATAAATCTGAGGCTACAGTCAGAGAATAACCAAAATGTTCTTCAGGTGATATGAAACCTGGTGTTCCTTCTATTAAACTGCTGAGAGACATTTTTTCACCTTGGTTCTGTGCCAAACCAAAATCTACTAAATAAGCATTAAGCTTCTCATCAACTAAAATATTTTCTGGTTTAATATCCCGATGAATAATTGGGTTAACTCGCTGTTGCAGATAAATTAAAATCTCTAATAGAGAAATCGCTATTTGCTTTACTTCTTCCGGTTCAAAGTTGCGTTGTAATCCTAAAGATAAAGCGTTTTTATATTCTTGCAACATATAAAAATTCCCTGCTGTTGCAAAACAATCGATATAGCGGGGAATCTGGGGATGATTTAATTGTTGCAGAATTTGAATTTCCCTTTCATAAGCTTTGACACCAGACAAATCAGGAATTGCATGGGTAAGCCGAAACTCTTTGATTACTACTTTTTGATTAGTCTTGATTGTCTGCGCTAAATAAGTAGTACGTCCTGCTTCCCGGTTGCGTCCTAATTCTTGGAGAACTTGATAGCCATGCTGAGAAAAGTCTGGATATTTATTAAAGGGTATATCCCCTCGATATCCATTGCGCACATCAAGTTCCATAGATAAATTCCACACTCATTTAATTTGATAAATAAAGACTGAAGTGATTGTTTGTTGGAGAGGGGACTTACAAGAAATAAATTACCCAAATTCCGTAGTGCGTTCGCGTAGCGTGTCCGAAGGACAAACATCTTGCTCGCTGGTGTTCAAAAGCGAGCAAGATGCTCGCACTACAAATTGATTGGGGATTTAAAAAAATGGATGTCCCGATACTTCAGACTTTTTTGGTGAATGTGGATTGACAAAAGTTAAGAAAATTCCAATTAAAAAATATTCCCTTATTATTGTTCACAGTCAACAGTCAACAGTCAACCGTCAACCGTCAACAAAACAGAATAATTCATTTTTTGGAGTTCCCTCAGACTTAATATCACAAAGACGCATAGACATCTAAAAGATATCTATGCGCGGAAATCATCACCTTTGCGCTAGCCAATCCACAATTTGGGAATTGACAATATCAGGAACTTCATCATGGGGACAATGACCAGCGTTGGGAATGGGGATAATTGTGATGGTTTTACCATTCTCCCGCGCTTCTTCGTAAATCTTTGCTCCCGTAATTGGTGTCCAAGGATCATCAGCACCCCAAATTACTAATAAAGGACGTTCGACTTTGGGCAAAAGTTCCCCAGGAGTAGGCCCAGGAGGCGCTGTGAGAATTGATGCAAAGACTTGTTGCGCACCTGGGTCACAAGCTGGGGTATAAAGTAAATCGACTAATTCATCGGTAACAGCTTCGCGGTTGCGGTACACCTGGTAAAGGGTGCGGCGAATTTGGGATTTTTGACGGATGCGGTTAAAGACAAATTTGCCTGTGATCGGCGATCGCACTACTCTATTAAAAGCTGCCATCACCACCCTTAGCGGTGGGTTCAATTCATGGGGACGATGACTCAAACCCCCAGCCGAGTTAATTAAAACACCACCGGCTGCAATTTCTGGATGTTCTGCCAGTACCATTAAGCTAATTAATGCACCAATGGAATTACCGATAAATACGGCAGGTTGTTTGATGTGTGCTATCCAAAAATCCTTGAGAAGTTCTACCCAAAGTTCCAGGGTGTAATTAATCGGTGCTTTCTCCGAACCACCAAAACCCAACAAATCCACCGCAAAGACTTGGTAACCTGCGTTTGCTAAAACGGGAATATTTTTGCGCCAGTGTCCAATAGAAGCGCCAAAGCCATGAACCAACACCAAAGGTTGTCCTGAACCCATGACAGTGTACTGAATTTTATAGCCGCGCCAAGTCCAAAAGTATTTTTCCAAAGTCACAGAAGGCGACTGCTGGGTCGTTAAATTCATTATTAAGATTCCTAAAGTATTGTCTTTATAGTAATATCTCCCGCCTGCGAGAATTTTAAACAACATTCTAGTCTTCATTGCGATCGCTGAAATTAAGACTGCTGTTATCATCTGTCAATTTCTGTATTAACCCAGATGAGCAGATTAAATTTTAGTTGCAATTAGCACTTAAATAAAAATCAAATTATATTGCAATATTTGTGGCTATAACTGGAACAATGTTATGCATTTTGCTTATAAGTAGTAAGTAAAAATCCTGTGCATAAAGTGTGTCTTTTTTAGGCTATCTTAATGGTGTCCTCAACAAGGGATAAGCATTAACAGCCTAATTTAGGCTTTTGTAACCTAGTAGCCATTGGTATGAACTGAGATGAAACACACAAATCGGAGTTATTTAGCTTACTGGAGTAAATTTGTTATAGCTGCTGTTGTAGTGACATTTTTACCGATATCGCCAACTTTTGCGACATCAGGGTTATCTAATTCTGGTGAGTCAAATGTCAGCAATTATGCAGAGAAACAATTGGTAGCTGATAATTCTCGTGATGATGACGACGATGATGACGACGATGACGATGATGACGACGACGATGATGACGATGACGATGACGACGATGACAAAAACCGCATTCACAAGAAAAATAAAGGTGTGACCCTGAAAATTTGGCAACCTGCGGGTAAGATGTCCGAAGTCATCACCCGTGTTTCTGTGAAAAGTAAACGTGGTAAAGGCTATTTAAAAGAAAGGTTTTTAGGCGATTACAAGTACAAAATTCAGCAAAAAGCCAAATTTGTGAAGGGTTTAAAAGCAGGCGATCGCGTCGTCGTGCGGTTGTATGATAATCAAAACCGCTTTATTGGCTATAGCGAATTTGAATGTTTAGCAGCCAAAACCACAGTGAATTTAATTCTGGCTGCTAACCCCAGCGAATACAAAGTTGTGCGTACTATATATGGTGCTGATGCCAACTCCGATGGCAAAATTGATGCAGGTAGCACCACTTACGACTATTTCAGCCAAGTCAGCAATCAGCGCGTTACCTTCTTTAGAAATTCCCGCAACATCAACGTTAGCCAATTTAAAGTTCAAGGTTGGTCAACAATTCCCGCAAACTGTGTTTATCCTACCTCCTTTACTCAAGGTGAATACAGCGTTTTGCGTCAATCAAGTACTATCTTCAGTTCCTCTATGGCTTCCGCGTTGAAATCTACACCAGGGGAACTGGTGGAACTCATTGAAGTTGGCAATAATAACAATTCTGTTTATAATGTCAGCCAGATGATGTTGAAATATCGCGAAATCGGCTTAGACAACAGCGTTCAAGTTAGGTTTAACGATGTTCCACAAAGCCACTGGGCGAGAGAATTTATTGCTGAATTAGCCGCCTTACAAATTATCCAAGGCTTTCCCAATGGTGATTTCCGTCCTGATGAACAGTTGACTCGCGCCCAATTTGCAGCGATGTTGAGTCAGGCTTTTGAAAAAGTTACAGTGCGCAATCCCATCAGTTTTCGCGATGTTTCTACCAAGCACTGGGCTTATAGCGCTATCCGCGAAGCTTATTCTACAGGTTTTATTTCCGTTTCCGGTAATCAATTCAATCCAGCCCAAAGTCTTTCTCGCTTAGAAGTATTGCTAGCCATAGCCAAAGGACTCAACTATACATTTACTGGTTCTAGCGAAACAATTTTAGCAGCCTATAGTGATGCTACTGCAATTCGTAGCGATGTACGAAATGCGATCGCAGCACTTACACAACGGGGTATTGTTGTGAACTATCCCGACGTTCAAACCCTGAATACTGATAAAGTAGCAACCAGAGCGGAAGTGACTGCTTTGATATATAAATCATTAGTCAGCACTGGTGAAGTAGCCGATATCTCCTCTCAGTATGCAGTAGAAAGAGTGCAACGTTCTCAAGTCCTCAACCAAGGCGCAATTGAGAGAGACGATAAAAAACCACGCCCTAATTGTAACCAAGGTATAGGAAATGGTGCAGAAGGTTGCGACCCTGGTAATTCTCGTCCTCACGGCGGTAGCAATGATGAAGGTGGACGCATCCCAGGTAAGAAATAATTATTAAAATCACGTGAAAGCCTTTGTCTCGCAAGGAACTGAAGTTCCTTGCTTATAGCGAAAGTCATCTCAAGATGACTAAATTCCTTTGCAATAGCTCTGGGATTGAACTCCAAGGTGAGTGATAATGCTAAGACAGAGGCTATTTTTACTGAGTGCGATCGCAAAAAACCAGAAAGTGTAGCTGCTATGTAGCTTGTTCTTCAACATTACACTTTTTGAGCAACTAATCAACCCAAACACTTGCGCAAAACACCCAAATGATTGCGCGATTTACCGAAATGAGTCAGCAATAAGGCTTTTTATCTGCGGAAAACACCAAAATGAGTGCGTGATTCACCGAAATGAGTAAGCAATAAAGCTTTTTGAGTAAGTGAAATGGCTTTTTGCTTGCGGAAAACACCAAAATTAGAAAGCAATAAGGCTTTTTGAGTAAGCGATAAGGCTTTTTAAGTAAGTGAAATGGCTTTTGGCCTACTTAAAACATCTAAATGAGCAAGTAATCAGCTTTTTCGTTTACTCAAAATTTAAAAATGAGTCCCTAATTTAAAGAAATCGTCAAGCGATATCTACGACAGGCTAGGGACATCCAATTTTTTAAATACCGAATAAATTTGTAGTGCGAGCATCTTGCTCGCTAATGTTAAAAAGCGAGCAAGATGTTTGTCCTTCCCTGCGGGAGGCTGCGCCAACGGACACGCTACGCGAACGCACTAAGGAATTTGGGTAATTTATTTTTTGTAAGTCCCCTAAAACTACGGGCTTTTGAGAAAGCAATCATTTAGCGCGGAAACCCCACCTTAATACCACTAAATGGTGAGAATATTTCGATTAACCTTCAATTCTGGCAGAATTCTCTTGCATATATAATTCCCTAGCTGGAAAAGGTATTTTAATTCCCTCTTGTTGATAGCGTTTGTGTAACTTCTTAATAAATAAATGTCTGCCAATGCGCTGGTCAAAAAATTCATTAACGCGCATATAAAGAGTAAAATCTATACTAAAATCGCCAAATTTGTGAAATCTGATATAAGGTTCATTAGCGATTAATTGTGGTGCAATCTCCTGCATTACTTCTTTAGCAACTTGCACAGTCACTTTTTCTACATGTTCCAAATCACTCTCGTAATCAACCCCAACATTCAGCGTTAAAGTAATTTCCTTAACTGGTAAATGATAATTAATAAAAATTGCCGACCCTAATTTAGAATTAGGCACAATTATCACATTATTAGAAAGTTCTCTAATAGTCGTATTGCGCCAAGAAATATCTATCACATATCCTTCATGATTATCTGCTAGCTTGACGTAATCTCCAGTTCGCACCTGCTTAGAGATTATTAAATAGAATCCAGAAAATAAATTTTCTAAAGTATCCTTAAGCGCTAAACCAACTGCCAAACCGCTAATACCTAATGTAGTGACAATCGGTGTAATTTCCACACCAACAGTTTGCAATAAAATTAATGAACCGAGAACAATCACAGAAACCTTAGCGATATTAGAAAGTAGTGAAGCGGATACG
This sequence comes from Calothrix sp. FACHB-168, assembly GCF_963889195.1. NCBI lineage: Bacteria > Bacillati > Cyanobacteriota > Cyanophyceae > Nostocales > Calotrichaceae > Calothrix > Calothrix sp. FACHB-168. Next base: position 30,077 of record NZ_CAWPNJ010000054.1, on the reverse strand, counting down.
CCTTCAGTTCTGTGGGTAAATACATTGACAAACCCAGCACTCAACCTTGCCAAAACTAGCGTGACTGAGTAAAGTACAATTACAGTAATAGATTTTTGCAGTAAATTAGCAATATCTGGCTTAATTGGCGCACTCAGAATCGCTGCCGAAAATCCTGCAAGGGCAAACCAAATAAAAGTCATGCGATGCAGTGAGGAAAATATAATTTCACTTCCAGGAATCTTGGTATTGCTGACAAATACTTTCAATTTCTTGAAGATAAACTTTTCCCCAATTACTCCCGCTAGTAAGCCAGCAAGAAGAAATACAATCGGCAGAATCCATTGCATCATCATCATCAATTTGCAAGTAGCTATTTAAGATTAGGGTACTTAGTTAGGGTAACTCACAATGGATAAATTTTACCTTGTAAGTTCGCTCAGTAACTGTGTAATATTTTATGGATTTATAGAACTTCTACCTCTGGCTGTAGCATCGCATCTTATAAAGCGACGATATAGTTCACACCAGCTACATGATATAAATACTGGGGATTTGTAAGTCGGTTGCTACCATGAAAGATATCTTGTTAGGGCTGTCAATGGTCAATGGTCATTAGTCATTGGTAGCAGTTTAAAATTTATTTACGTTTCGTAATATATTTAGGTTGATTTCGACCAATTTACATAACCCTACCGTGATGACTAGTTTTCTAAGTGACTGGGCGATGAGGGACAGAAAATGGGACAAGTAAATGAATAACAACTAAATCATGCCCCATGCCCAATGCCCCATGCCCCACTACAATGTACTTACCAATTATTTATCACCCAGATTATATTGCGCCCTTACCTCCAGGACATCGCTTCCCGATGTTAAAGTTCCGCCAACTATACGAATTACTACTAGCTGATGGAGTAGCGCAAATCGAACAATTTCACACACCGCAAGCACCACCAGCAGAATTGATAGAATTAGTTCACAGTAGCGATTATGTCCAAGCTTACTGTCAGGGAACCTTAGATGCCAAAGCACAACGGCGGATTGGCTTACCTTGGAGTCCAGCTTTAGCGAATCGTACCTGTGTAGCGGTTGGTGGTACAATACTCACTGCCCAATTAGCACTGACTCATGGTTTAGCTTGCAATACAGCTGGTGGAACACATCATGCCTTTCCTGATTATGGATCTGGTTTTTGTATTTTCAACGATTTAGCGATCGCATCTCGCGTATTACAAAAACTCGGATTAGCGCAAAAAATCTTAATAGTAGATTTAGATGTCCATCAAGGCGACGGTACAGCGTTTATTTTCCAAGACGACGACAGCGTATTTACCTTTTCGATGCATTGCGAAGTCAACTTTCCCGGTACCAAACAGCAAAGCGATTTAGACGTACCCCTACCAGTGGGAATGGAAGACGATGCTTATTTACAAACCTTAGCTAACTATTTACCAGATTTATTATCCCAAGTCCAACCAGATATAGTATTTTATGATGCTGGCGTAGATCCTCATATAGGCGATCGTCTGGGAAAATTAGCATTAACCGACACTGGCATATTCCGTCGCGAAATGCAAGTTTTAACCACCTGCGTCAGCGCCGGTTACCCCGTCGCTTGCGTCATCGGTGGTGGTTACGCCGATGACTTAAAATCTCTCGTCTGGCGACACTCCCTCATACATCGCGCCGCTAGCGAAGTGTACCAACAATACAAACTCTAAATCTCTCTGCGTCTCTGCGCCTCTGCGTGAGATGTTTATAAATATAACTTCCGCGCAAGTAACCCAAGTTACTGAATGAACAAAACCAAAGTCAGAATCTACGAACTAGCAAGCGAACTAAAACTAGACAGCAAAAAGCTACTAGTAATTTGCGATCAACTCAACATTACCGCCAAAAGCCCCAGCAGCACCATCTCCGAATTCGAGGCGGAAAGAGTTCGCAAAGTCGCCAAACCACCAGCAGCAAAAGTTGCATCAAATTCCTCCCGGCTAAAAAAAGCCTCCGAAGATTGGGGTTACATATTCGTAGGTTCGACAGTTGATAACTTAATCCGCCATCTCGAAGACGCATCCACCCTCAAAGCATATCCCGAATTCAACGAACGCCGAGAATACGCCCATGAATTATTGTATGAATGTGTCGGACAAAGACCTTGTTTATTTCACATCCGGCGTAAAGGTGCAGGAAAAGCTGCAAAAGAAGAAATTTGGGAATTAATCATCGCCACAGACTCCCCAGAAAGTAAATTACCAAGCAGATTGCAAAAACTCGGTAAAACCTTAGCATTTAAAGCCGCAGTTCAACAAAATAGCGACACCGGTTTAAAGCTACTCTCCGTTTACTTACTCCCCATCTCACGGGGACAAGCTGATGCTTACGCCGTACCCTTTAACTTACGCCTGTTACCCAATCACGAACATCATATCGGCATTCCTTCCTCAGTATTTCCCCGCATAGCTGAAGCACCAGTTTGTGGAGACTATATACCCACAGAAGAACAACTCAAAGCTTGGAAAGCATTTTTACAAATTGAAGAAAAAATTGCTCAAGCACGCCAATTCTGTATTTCTTATACCAGATATCACTACAACTTTAAAAGACGCATCAGTTTTGAAATTGATATTACCTCAGCAACTCTAGACGGTTCCCCCGAAAATCCTTTAGATGAAGACAATTTTTGGGTAAGGGTAAGAAAAGCGAAAAACGACGATTTAAAATTATTTGAAACTGCGCCTACTGGTAGAAATTGGCAAGAAGGACGGTTAATAGGTTCGATTGCAGAAATTGACCAAAAACGCTGCACAATTAGCCTCAACCTAGAACGAGATTTAGCTGATTATCTAACTAGCGGACGTTATCAACTTCCCACCATCGGCTTTTTATGTTTTGAAGCCTTGGGTGATATTAAACAAATTCAACGTAAGAAAAAAGCCTTAGATGATTTAAATAATGGACGCACCCAAAATCCTTATTTAGGTAATTTTTTATTCGATGCTTCCCAAGCTAGACCAATTCAAAAAACTGTAGAATTAGAACCAGAAGAATTATTATTATCTACTGCAAATCCCGGACAAAAAGCAGCAGTAGAAACCGTACTTTCTGCCGAAGATTTAGTTTTAATTCAAGGGCCGCCAGGGACAGGTAAAACTACAGTAATTGCTGAAATTTGCTATCAAATTGCATTACGTGGTGGGCGGACTCTCATCGCTTCTCAAGCAAATTTAGCAGTAGATAACGCCCTCAGTCGTTTAGTTCATAATCCCGTAATTCGGGCGATACGTAAAGGACGCGCTGAAAAAGTTGGCGAAGAAGGACAGCCTTTTTTAGAAGATCAAGTAATCGGTACTTGGTTAGAAAATACGGCGCATGATTGCGAAACTAATCTCAGTAAACGCCGTGAAAATGTAGAATTTTACCGTCAATTACTCGCCTCAACAGCAAAGTTTAATGCTTACTTTCAAGCAGAAGCAGAATTTCAACAAAGTCAACAAGATGTAAATCAACGTTTACCAAAGTTAGAAGGTAATGTTACCAAGCAAGAAGCACTTTATCAGGAAGCTGTAGCGAAAAAAAATCAAATTGAAACTCTCGTGTCGGGGTTAGAAAATCTTTTAAAAGCCCCAAATATCGTCAATTGGGAAGCCCCAGAAGTTACTAATTTCCTCCCCCATCTTAAACCCTATACAGAAAATAATCATTTAGTTAAAACCTTTTTAGTTAATGTCAGTAAAGCCATCAGCTTAACCGATGGACTCGGTTTACTTCGTCCACAATGCGGTGCTTTTGGGTTAGCTGTATGGTTAAGAGAAACTGTAGTTTCAGGAATTCCCGACTTTAGAACCGCCTTAATTTACGCCCAAAGTGCAACTGTAGCCATGTTAGAAGTTGCAGCCGCAGTAGAAGTTTTTAAACAACATTCGCACAATTTACAGCAATTAGAAAAGAATCATCAACAATTCTTTAGTAAACAGCATAGTTTACAACAAACAATTCAAACTTGGGAAACTCGCAAGCAAGAAATTGAAGCAGTCATCAACGCTGTTAAAGAGTGGAAATCTACAGCAAATCATCGCGTGGCGGAAATCTTAGCTAATTCTCGCCAATCCTCCCAATTATTAACAGTAGATTTACTGCAATTACCACCAGAATTACTGACACTGGCTAATTCTCAAAAAATATCATTGATGCCAGCTAACTATATAGTTAATCTACCAGATTGGGAGTTATTAACAAAAGCCATAACTTATGAAATTGAGGGTAATTTTACAGATAGAAAAGGTAGACAGCATAGTTTTAGCTACTTTTTACAGCAAAATTTTAGCCAGATTCCGCTATTATTAGAAAATAGCGATATCATCAAATGGCAAGAAATCCATAAACAATTTAATAACTATCAATATCTCGAAATCAATCAGCGCCAAACTCTAGTCGAAACCACACGGATTTTTCTCCAGAGAATCCAACAAACTTATAGCAATGTCTGGGAACCGAATAACAGCCCATCTACTCTGAATAAAATTACTCAAGAACTGATAGATATTATCTTAACTAATGCGCGTCAGTGCGTTTTCCAAGTAAAAACTGAAGCAGAAAAACAACTACAACATCTGCAAGCACAGCTAAACGAACTGCACAACAATGAAGTTGCACAAACTCAAATATTAAAAACTCAAACCCAGATAGAAACAGCGAGACAAGATGCTAATCTAAAACTCGAAAGAGCAATTAATATCTTACAAGAACTAAATCAACAGTCAAACGTACCCAATCAATTGCGGACTTTAGCTGAAAAATATTTAACAAATCAAGCTAAAATTTGGGAACATCCTCAAGAATTTTCCCAGCACGTACATACTTGGATAAATCACCTCAGTCAACTGGAAAATTTAATTTCATCTATCGAACCTTTCGCTGTATTAGCAAACATTCAAATTTCTCTTGAAGAACAACTAGCAACCGTAGCGGCAGAAATTACAATTTTTCAGCAACAGCTTGAAACTTTAAAAATCAAAATAGCTGAATTAGCTGAAAGAAATCAACCCCAACCACCAGATACTTTATTATCCCAGCGTCAATGGTGGGAAAGAGAATGGCAAATTTTACCAGATAAATTTAAGCCTAAATCTCCCCCAGCTAACTTATACGATTTAGAATTTTTACGCAGCATCAAAAATCAGTTTGAGTCAGGCGAACAGCAACTCAGTCAAGATGAAAACCATCTGCAAAAATATCAAGGCTTTATCCAAGATTGGATTGCAAAAGTCCGTAACCCTTCAGAACGCGATCGCAACGATTTAAGACAAATCTATTTAGACAATTGTAACGTCGTTGGTATTACTTGTGTCCAAGCAGCCGGACGAGATTTTTCCGAAGAATTTCAATCCTTTGATGTCGTCATTATCGATGAAGTTAGTAAATGTACCCCACCAGAATTACTCATCCCAGCCTTGAAAGGTAAAAAGTTAGTTATGGTAGGCGATCATCGTCAACTACCACCAATGATGGATACTAATACTTTAGAGGAAGTTGTGCAAGAAATTGGCAGTAGTAGAGAAGAATTGCAATTTTTAGAAGAATCACTATTTAAAAGCCAATTTGAAGAAGCAGATTCCAGCATTAAACAAATGCTAACTACCCAATATCGAATGCACCCTCATATTATGGGCGCAATCAATCAATTTTATCAAGGTAAACTAGAATGCGGAATTCTACAACCAGATATTAAACGCGCTCATGATTTAGCGGGAGAACTTATTCAACCACAACATCATTTAATCTGGGTAAAAATGCCCAAAGAAACTGAATTTCAAGAACAGTGCGAAGGAACTTCTTTATATAATCTCCAAGAAATTGATGTAATTGAACGTATCTGTCAGCAATTTGAAAATACTTGGGCTGCAAAAGTCGCTTGTGGCGAACCCAAAAAAGAAATAGCTGTAATTACATTTTACGGCGCACAACTGCGAAAAATTGATGAACGTTTGCAATCAGAACTTTTCCCTTCCTTACAAATTCGTACTGGTACAGTCGATAGATTTCAAGGTATGGAACGCCCAATAGTAATTGTGAGTATGGTACGCAATAATAATAAAGGCGATGTCGGATTTGCGAAAAAGTCAGAACGGGTGAATGTCGCCTTTTCTCGCGCCCAAGAATTACTAGTAATTGTCGGTTGTCACGATTTATTTACCCAACAATCAGGTAAAGTTGGCAGTATGTATTCCGAAGTTGCTAATATTGTCAGTCATCATGGAGGTTTCATAGATGTTTCTCGCATCTTCAGCTAAACCAATTGATGAAAGTCTGCAAAATATAGTCATAGAAATTGAAACGCAAAATCCTGATTTATTAGTTGTCGCCGCCCGTCAATTACGCTATAGTTTGCAGCAAACAAATATAGAACTAACAATTACCGAACCTCGTCCATTTAACGTACTCGAAGAATTTATTATTCGTGCAGGAATTGAATTTGAACCAGCACCAACAGCCCAGGAATTAGCATCTTTATTGGGTTTAGATCAAATATTCGTTCAAAGTACAATTAAAAATTTACAAAAACTACAAACACTCGCCCCAAAATCATCAATTACAGTTACCGAACAAGGGCGATTATTTTACGATAAAGGCGCAGTACCTCAGCCTCCCTATGCTGTGCAAATTTATGCGATCGCAGATTCTTTAGGTGAAACAGTAACCTTTCAAGCCGAGCCATTAAATGAAGTAGTAATTAATCTCCCAAGTTTGACAAGTATTTTACAGCTTAATGAGTCAAACAATATAATTTCTACTTTGAATTTAGAACAAGTCCAAAAAAATCTCCAAGCTTCCGGTTTAGGGTTTCATGTACCAGAAACAGGAAAGATTGTCACTGCTTTTAGAAGTATAGGTTCTACACAAATTATTTGGCGAAAAATCTCTCTATTTCTCATTTTTGATTCTACTACGGAGAAATTAACTATCCAACTGCGCAGAGGAAAGCAGATTTTAGATTCCCTCTCAAAATGGCTAGACTTACTGCTATCTGAAGGTAAAATATCCTTAGATACATTATGTAAATTACCCAATGAAAGCTTAAATTTTGAGCGTGAAGCCGCCAAAAAATATCAAAATGCCGAAACAGCAGCCAGATTAGAAAATATTTACCAACAGGCTTTAGGTAATAGTCATAAAAAAGACGTAATTCAATTACGCGATCGCGAAATTAATCAAAAGTTTTTAGAAATTATTAGTACAGCCAAACAAAAAATTATTATTTATGCAACTTGGCTACATCATTTAAATATAAACTCCGAATTTATCGCTGTGTTGGAAGCATTAGCAAAGCGTGGCGTTTCGACAATCATTAGCTATGGATTAGAATGGGAGCCAGAAAATTTATTAGATATCAAAGAAAAAATACAAGCGATTAAAACACCCGAAGATTTACCATCAGTACAGCTTTTAGGCTTGGAAGAAGATGTTTATATTCAAGAAATCATAATTGATCAAGAAATTTACCAATGTGGTTTTTATCACTGGCGCAATTATCAGGAATCACAGATACCATTAGGTGAATTAGTTTATCAGGTAAGAAAATTCCAAATAATCCAAGAAGCCTACGAAATTTTATCTACTCGCTGCCAAAATCATGCCCAAAAACTATGGCAACAAGCTGTAGAAAAACGCGATATTCAATTAGCCAGAGAATGTTTATGTATTTGGGGTACCCTGGGTAAGCTAGAAATCGCACTCAAGCAAATACAGGAAAATAATTGGCTAGAATTACTGCCAATATATATAAACGTGGTAATTCATAATTTAAAATCCCATAATTTAGCAGATGATTCCCCAATTTTACAATCATCGCTATTATTACTGAGTCAGGTGGAAGAATCAGCAGCTTTTATTGAGCAATTACGCCTAGCATACCCTCAATTGCTCAGTGCGATCGCGCAACAAAACCCCGATACTGCTCTCAATTTACTCAACAATGAAGTGTGGGCGCAGTTTCTCCGGCTTCATATAGCTGCTGAGACTGATTCACCTACCGAGTTTATTTCCCAAAAAACTTCACAACCAAAAACAAAGCGCAAAGCCGCAGCACCTTCCACCAGAAAGAAAAAGACAAAGCCTTAAGAAAACAAATCGCCAAGGTACAAAGTGAAAGAACCACAAAAAATTCCTCTCTGTCAACAGTCAACCGTCAACAGTCAACCATCAACAAATTGTTAAGTAAAAATTTATAGAGAATGAGTATAAGTTTATGAGAATATGAAATCAGAGGGAACTATTAACCTTTATCCGAAATTGGTCTTTAGCCCCTTGTAAGCAATCACTCAAGGAAATTAACAGCAATTAATAACTGTTATTTTCTATCGGCAAATGCAGGTTATTTAATTAACAACAGTTAATGTTCAAAAACTCTAATTATCCTTGCTAGTTATGGGAAATGGGGAAGGAATTACCAATGTCTCATCTACCATGCAGCAGGTAACATCCTCTACCCAAGGAGTTGGAGTTTGCAATATTTGTAATGAATTCCTAATACTAAGGGCATAAATTATTTATGCCTTTAGTATTCTTGATTGGTTGAAAAATCATTGAAATACTGATGATGGTTGGTTTTTTGGGAAAAATTGCCTAGAAAAACTTAACACCAACATCCATGCAGAAAATCGTGTCATTGGCTACAATTTAGAGGCTAGGAGAGCCGAGGAGATAAAAGTGACCTTATCAAAAGGGTTTGAAATTGAGATGTACACTGGCACACCTCAAGGTGAAATTGTCGGACTCTCTGACAAAATTGTCGAGGCTTTAGATGGATTTGTGCGCGAGCCAGATAGCCGCAATGTAGAATACATAACTAAACCTTTGCATAGTTATGAACAGCTATTGTGTGCCTTGGTGCGCCCTCGGCAAAAGTTGCGCCAATATATCAAGCAACTAGGCGATTATACTTTAATTCCCGGCAGTACCCTATCTTTGGGTAGGAGCGATCGCTTCTTCCGTTCCGATCCCACCAATCCTTATCACGATTATATTGAGCGCAGCTACGGCACAAAAGTAGTCACAGCTAGCGTACATATCAACGTTGGTATTAGCGATCCTGAACTATTAATGCGGGCTTGTCGCGTAATTCGGGCAGAAGCACCCTTATTCCTCGCCCTCAGCGCTTCCTCGCCTTTTTTAGATGGTAAAGCCACTGGCTATCACTCTACCCGTTGGGGGCTATTTCCCCATACACCAGCCCGTGTACCTTTATTTGCCAGCCACGCCGATCATATTCAATGGGTAGAAGAGCAACTAGCGACGGGTACAATGCAAAATGTCCGCCATTTGTGGGCATCAGTACGCCCAAATGGCGATCGCCGTCCCCACGACTTAAATCGGCTAGAATTAAGAATTTGCGATTTAGTTACAGATCCTGTAGCTCTACTCGCCATTACAGCCTTGTTAGAAGCACGGTTGTTACAAATCTTAGAAAATCCAGAAATAGATCCCTTAACCCAAAGTCAACTTTCCCATGAAGAATTGCTCGATTTAATTGCCAGCAACGAAGCAGCAGCAGCAGCGAATAGTTTAGATGCACCGCTTCAACATTGGCAAGATGGCAGAACCATCATCGCTAGAGATTGGGTAGAACAAATGTATCAAGATGTATGGGCGATCGCTAAACAACAAGGATTTAGTTGTTTCCTGTCTCCCTTACACAAAATTCTCCGCGAAGGAAATGAAGCTCAACAATGGTTACAGCTACACGGCGTGGGATTTGATTCTCAGCGCGTGATTTCCCAAGCAATTGTTGCTATCCAAGAACGGGAATTGGAATTAGAAGATAAATTGTGTTCCCCCTCAGTGGTGTAGCACTACACCCCATAACATCTAGCAAATGATAGATTTTTGTGGAGGTAGAAACAAACCCTCTAGTAAGCAGCAGATCGCTGTGATAGAAAAAAATTATTATTACCTTCAGCTGAGTTAATCAAACTCTCAAAATAATGTTTTGAGGGATACATTTCTTTGTTTTAAAAATCTAATCATTTGCTAGAGCTTGATAATTATTAACAAAACCTATAGATTGTTGCTCTTCCTTTGGTAGAATGTTACAAGGTGATACATTGTTTTTGAGAATACATTCTAACCACTGAATAATGCCCCAGGTAGTTTTAGTTAATCCCCTAATTCCCCCAAATACAGGCAATATAGCCCGTACTTGTGCAGCCACAGGTACGGAATTACATTTGGTAGGGCCTTTAGGGTTTGAAATTAGCGATCGCTACCTCAAAAGAGCAGGTTTAGATTATTGGCCTTACGTTAAACTCACCTATCACGAATCTATAGAAGCCTTTAAAGACGCGCATCAGCAACGTGGTGGGAGATTATTGGGTTTTTCTGTCAGAGGTACCGCTAATTACGCCCAATTTCAGTTTCAAGCAGATGATTGGCTGCTGTATGGTAGCGAAACTACAGGCTTACCTCCAACAGTAATATCCGCTTGCGATCGCACTCTTTACATCCCCATGACAGAACCTCACGTGCGCAGCTTGAATCTTTCCGTGAGTGTCGCCGTCAGCTTATTTGAAGCCCGTCGCCAACTGGGTTATTTACAATAAACCTCTGTGCTAGAAAAACTTCAGTAAAAATACTTAAATAAAATCTATAATTTCCTAGTTCAATTTAAAGATTTAACTAAATTGAGCAAATATTAGCGATTGTTACAGCCAAATTCCAGTGAATGGTTATACTTGAGTCTGTAAGCTTTTACGAAGTTGAGTAAACAATACTTACAAACCTCGGACAGCTTATATAAGAAATTTGTATCTAAAATCCAGGTCAATCCGCAAATTGAATGATAGATTTTGATGAATTTCAATTATCTCTAAACTTGGGAACAAAAGGACAAAAACCTAGTCTTATAGGGCATTTAGTCATTTTTGACTCAAGCTTGATTTACCAAAAAGAAAAAAGTAGCTGGGAGATAATACGGTTGTCTTTTAGGGAATAATCAACGTAAAGTCTCGTGTTGGGTAGACGGATTGGTTAAATATCTCTTGAAGATATCTACAGCAGGGAGATTGGCTTTTTCAGAAGTAATAGCGAATCGATTGCTGACAGCAAAAGTGGACATAACAAAGCTTATACTTTGGTTCAGTCCCAGCTACAACAGCAAAAACGTTAAAAACAACTGTAAACGGCAAAAAATCTTCAGGTGTGAGGAATGGAACGGACAAGTCAGCACAGCAAGTTAAGTTTTGCTAATGAGTGTGAACTTGTCTAAATCAGAGAAGCAGGTTAATCTTGCGTAAGTATCTCTGGTGGGTGTGATCTCGATCAATCTGCGGATGTGATCTAAATCATTGACTAGTATCAGACTGAAAAAACAATTGAGGTCAGTTAAGCGCTAGTGATCATAGGAGGTCGTCTTTGAAACGAGCATTGAAAAAGAGAGAGAAGGCTGTGCTGAACAATACCCCTAACAGTGATAGTGCCCCGGTAGAACAGTCAAACACGAATAATTCTGGGGTAAATCACCGGGCAGGGACAAGAGCCGCCATGATTGGCTTGGCAATATCGATGGGAGCAACCAGTCTTTTGGTGACTCGACAAAGCGATCAAGCCCAAGCAGCTGCTCCTGTAGGCAGTCAAAAAGCAGCCTCAAGTACTCCGGCTGTTCCTGACACTGAAATGAAATTTGCCCCCACAAAGCTGGAAAACCAAACCGCCTCATTCGTGAGCGTGCCAGAAAATCCCGCGATCGTGGAACCTACAGCAATTTCACAACTGCCTGGGCTTGAAGCTAAATTACAAGTTGCAGCCAGTGGAGTGTCTGTACCAGTTCCGACAACAGATGCAACAGCTAAAGCCACAACAACTTATACAAGTTCTTTCTATCAGCAGCCTCAACTAATAGAGAGTTTGCAAGCAGCCAAAAAAGTAAAACAATTACAGAAAGTTTCTATTGCTAACAGTGTAGTTAACTCGCCAACTACATCCCTGACACCACTAGCAACAGAAAATCAGGCTGCAGACAGCGAAGTAACTGCACAGTTGAAAGCGCAGCAAGAGTTTGCTCTTAATCGCTTACAAGAAAAATCGAACCGTTTAAAACAAAGTCTGGCGGAGTTGCGGTCTGAGGAGACCCAAAATTCATCACCAACTAACACTGAGTTAGCTCCCAACCAATCTGTAGTTGAGAAAACGCCACAACTCAACGCAAGCAAGATTACAACAGAGCAAAAAGCAACCAATACCAATTCTAGTCAAGCTAGTCTGATATCGAAATTAAAACAGGCAAGACCTAGTACCACTAATAATGCCACGACTGCGACGACTGCGACTAATGTACCTGTAGTCACACCCGTAGCACCCACAATCAAAACAGCAGCACCATCAGCGGCTGTAGACTACGAAGTCAAACCAGGAGATACCCTAGCAGCGATCGCTAAAAAGTACGGTACTTCGGTTTCAGAATTAGCTCAAACAAATCATCTCAACAACCCCAACCAACTGCAAATCAGTCAAAAATTGGTAGTTCCTGCCGCTAAGGTTGACAGCAGCACAGCTAACCAATCGACTGAAGCCACTAACCCCATTGTAGAACAGCCTGATGTTACTGCCACAGTAGCACCATCCCCTGTTAACACCCCTGTTGTTACCCCGACCGTAGCTGCTACACCACAGTTACCAGTCGTCAACAACAACAGTGTGACCGTACCAACACCAGTCACTGCTGAAAATCAAATTTCCACCAACACCGCAGTCTCAGAAACCAACACCCAGCCTGATAACTCTTACGGCATGGGTGGCGATTCTCCAGTGCCCAAAGTGATTGTGGAAATGCAATCGAACAAAAAACCGCAAAAGCTAGCCAACGCTAAAAGTAATGAGCGTCTCCAAAGCTTACAAGCGGAAATTCAAAGATTGCGGGAAAAATATCGCGCTCAACAAGCAGGCGTAGTCACACCAGCTGTCAGCGAAAATAAAAATCCTGCGGCTGTATCAGTTCCTGTTCTCAATCCCAGCAATTTCGCGGTATCTAGCCCGACTACACCACGGAATTCTGTACAGATTCCTGTACCTGCGCCCATTGGAACTGGTAACTATTCCACCCAACCCATCAAGCCTGCATATCGGGCGACACAGCCTACTGAGCCAGTCAACCCAGAGTTCTTCTCTAACCAAAATCCTGGACGTAACACGCCTAATACCAGAATTGCTGCCCCTCCCAGAGGTGTCAATGCTTCTGATTCCTTAGGCAAAATGCGGGGAACTACAGTTTCTCCCAGTGGCTTACCAGCTTTGTCAGCAGTAGACCGCTATCTACCCAAACCAATTGATGAAGCTATCCCCCCACCATCCACCTCAACCGCAGCTTATATTTGGCCGGCAAAAGGTGTACTGACCTCTGGTTATGGTTGGCGCTGGGGAAGAATGCACAAAGGGATTGACGTTGCTAACTCCACCGGTACGCCGATTTACGCCTCAGCAGATGGTGTGGTAGTAAAAGCAGGCTGGAACAACGGCGGCTACGGTAATTTGGTAGATATCCGCCATGCTGATGGCAGCATGACTCGCTATGGTCATAACAGCAGGATATTTGTGCAGGTGGGTCAGCAAGTCAAGCAAGGCGAAACAATTGCGGCAATGGGTAGTACTGGTTTTAGTACAGGGCCACACACCCACTTTGAAATCCATCCCCCAGGAAAGGGAGCAGTGAATCCTATTGCCTTACTAGCAAGTCGGGTTTAATTGCTGATTGTCTACAATTAAGCCATTGCTTGATGATTGGAGGGAGTTCAACTCCCTCTTTTGCTTGCTGATTAGTCATTGGTCATTTGTCATTGGACTATTGACCTTTGACCTTTGACTCAAAAAATTATTTGTCAGATAGACTAGCAACGACGAAGTTTTTCTGTTATATTTAGAAATGTGAAAAAACACGGCTCAGTAGCTCAGTTGGTTAGAGCACGGGACTCATAAGCCTGGGGTCGTCTGTTCAAGTCAGACCTGAGCCATTGAAAGAATACTATGTTTTTCAAAATTGAAAGCGATCGCACTCTGCGTTTTAGAAAGTGCGATCGCTTAATTGTTGCCACAAAAATCAAGAAATACTATTCAATTTTAGGGCGGACAATCAATTAATTGTTAATGCCTCTGCTAACACCTGACGGTGCATCAAAGCTTGGTTTACCAAAGACTGAAGTTTCTCAGACGACAACCGAGAACCATGATTGTAATGCTCAATCCAAGCCTGACTAATCACATGAGGATCGTCTGGTAAATTCCCTAAATCCCATCCCGGCATTTCTAATTCTTCCATGAGGCGATTTACCTTAGGATCGTAGCTGAGAGCAAAACAGCGACAACCTTCAGCAGCAGCCATAATTAAGCTGTGCAGACGCATTCCAATGGTCATTTCTACACCGCGATATACGCCTTTTAAAAGCTGGGGATCTTCCAAACAGATAATTTGGCTCACATCTTGCAGATGGGGTTGAATCGCTTCCGCAATGCCTAAATCTTCACTTTTTTGAAACGGCAACAGTAAGATAAAAGCTTGGGTGGCTTTTTGGAAATCAACCACAGCGCGAGTTAAATTTGCCAAGCGCGTTTCTGTCAGTTGAGAATGCGATCGCAACGTCACCGCCACTCTAGGGGTTGGTAAATCGCTAATTCCGGGTACAGGCTGAGATTCTAGCGCCCAAACCGGATCGGGTGCCAGAATACAGGAAATTTGCCAATCAGATAACAAAGCCGCACTAGCGCGATCGCGTACACTAACCTTGGTACAACCTGCAAAATTCTGTCGTGCTAACCAACGAGTTTGTGGACGCTTTAGCGGCCCTATTCCTTGACCCCAAGCTACAGTTTTTAAACCCATCTGCTGTGCCAAAGTCATCAATCCCCCATAATAAAAAGGATTAATGGCACTAGTAACATCTTGGATTAAAGAGCCACCGCCCCAAATAAAAGCATCGCAAGAACGCATAGCTTGAATTATAGGTAAAAAAGCCATGCGATTCACAGTTTCAACACCATAGCGATCGCGCGTTTCCTGCGGATTACCAGAAAGCACCACAGGTGTCACATGGGGCGGTAACATTTGCAACAGCGTTGCCAATAAAGCTTCGTCACCACCATTACCTTTTCCGTAATACCCAGATAATAACGCCCGCATCGGTTTCATTTGTGATTTGAGATTTTGCTAATTTTTGCTAATTGACTTTCTTTGCACCTGATTATCTATTACTTATACAGAAGTTAGGTGAGGCGGCTGGCATACTTGCCAAAAAATCCGATTTTTCTTATGGGAAGATGGGAAGAAGCAGGGGAGCAGGGAGCAGGGAGCAGGGGAGAAATAACTAATAAGTTTTGACCCTTAACTGTTGACTGTTGACTGTTGACTGCGATCGCTTAAGCTCACTCGAAGTGTTGACTCTTGACTCTTGACTTTTGACTTTTAACTTATTTATGCACGCCCTTTCAATTCCCACCTGGATAATTCACGTTTCTAGCGTCATTGAGTGGATGGCCGCCATTTGGTTAATCTGGACTTACGGCGAACTCACTGGTAACCGCACTTGGTGGGGATTATCCTTCGCCATGTTACCTGCTTTAGTCAGTGCTATGTGTGCTTGCACTTGGCATTATTTCGATAATCCAGAATCTTTAGAATGGCTGGTAACGCTTCAAGCTACCATGACCTTAGTTGGTAATTTTACCCTTTGGGCAGCTGCGGTATGGATTTGGCGTTCTTCCAAATCTGCCCATAAGGGAATAGACTCTGTTGCAGCCCAACCTATCAAATCAGAGCGATGATCTCAAAAGACGCCCTTTTTGCCCTGTCACTATTTCCTTACTTGGGTTTCTTGTGGTTTATCAGCCGCAGTCAACAAATGCCACGTTTGGCTTTGTATGGATTTTACGGCACTTTAGTGTTTGTTGGTGTTACCATCCCAGCTGGAATTTATGCCAAAGTACATTATGGTAAAGCTTTAGCCAATGTCGATTGGTTGCACGGTGGTGCAGAAGTGTTTTTGACTCTGGCGAATATTCTGATCGTGTTAGGTTTTTGGCAAGCTGTAAAGCAATTAAAACAGAAAATTGCCACAGAGAAAAACCACTTATAGCTAGCTTTGGATTGGATTGAGGACAAGGTAAATGGATGTAATTCCAGCAATTGATTTATTAGCAGGGCGCTGTGTACGACTTTATCAGGGGGACTACGATCGCTCGCAAGTTTTTAGCGAGAACCCTGCTGATGTTGCTCAACAATGGGTAGATAATGGTGCATCTAGGCTACATGTGGTGGATCTTGATGGAGCCAAAGCCGGTAAAATTGTCAATTTAGCCGCAATTGAGGCGATCGCGCAAGCTGTATCCGTACCCATTCAAGTTGGTGGGGGATTGCGCGATCGCACCAGCGTTCAGCAGCTATTCAATACAGGCGTACAACGGGCGATTCTCGGAACTGTCGCCGTAGAACAACCCCAATTAGTACAGCAACTCTGCCAAGAATTCCCTGGACAGATTATTATCGGCATTGACGCACGTAACGGACTCGTAGCCACTCGCGGTTGGTTAGAAACCTCAGAAGTTTTAGCCACTCAATTAGCCGTACAAATGCAAGAATTAGGAGCCGCAGCCATTATCTACACCGATATCCATCGTGATGGTACACTCTCCGGCCCCAATATAGAAGCATTGCGAGAACTAGCCAGCACAATCTCAATTCCAGTCATAGCTTCTGGTGGCGTCAGTTCTGTTACCGACTTGTTAAGCTTATTAGCCTTAGAACCCCAAGGTGTAACTGGTGTAATTGTTGGTCGTGCCTTGTATACTGGCGATGTTGACCTTAAAGAAGCATTACGCGCGATCGGGCCAGGAAGAATTCAAGATATTCCCCCCAATCTGGATTTCTCCTCATTTGCTTAATATGTCCTCTCCTCTCTAAAAACAGATACAGCAGATTGCCAGTTGCTGAGGTACAGATTATCGTTCATTGTAGGGGCACTGGCACTGCCATGCCCCGACGCTGCCATGCCCCGAAGCGCGTACCTCATTTACCTGAAATATGCTGTAAATGCATTTGTCAGGCCGATAAAACCCAGCCTGACAAGTGAATTAGACTTTAAATTTTCCGGATTCATAATTTATACACTTGTAGTCCAATGTGTAGCGAGTTAACCATCAATCATTGTGTCCAATGAAACGTCCTCGTCCCAAACCTCCCAAAATTGGTAAGCCAACCAAAACTGAACCTGGCGCTATCAGGTTCAACAGCAACCTCAAAAGCTTGATACAACAAACTAAGTTTCTATTTGTGAGAGTTTTTAAACATTAATTTGAAATTTTTCAATTTTATTTTCAATTTTATTTTTAATAAGTAATGGGTTTCCTCTGTTCTAGAGACGTACAATCATAAGGCGTCTCTTTTTTTTGAATTTATGTTACAAACTTAATTTTATAGCTCATTCTATGCTTTGCTTCTCATCCCGCCAAAGCATGAATTACAAGCATTTTCATCATCTGAAATCATACAACCTAAGCAGATTGCGGATTAGCTATTTTTATTTGACTAAATTATAAATCCTTAAAATATTTTGCGGAAATAACCTGACATATCATGTAGATTAAAACTGTAGACAAATTACACTTCTTCACAGGGTTAAAATCATGTCCAATAAATCAAACAAATCTCAGCAATCAGCCAATCAAAAAAACCAAGATCGTCAAACACCAGGTAGAAAAAAACCAATGGATAATGGAATTCCACCTAAAAGAGATCAATAAATCTGATTGTAGATAAATTATTTGTATTCCCAATTGTCTATCTAGAGTTTGCAGCAATATAGTATTTACAGAAAAACCATCAGCATTAATGATGATGGGTATATAATTCTCTAGTCAGTTCTTTAGCCTCAAATTAGGCAAAAACAACCTGCTGACTACTAACTCATCATCATTAATAATGAAGGAAAATCAATTAACTAGACTCGCTTTCTACCTCAAAAAGCCTCATCTTTGTAGGTTGGGTTGAGGAACGAAACCCAACATAATATTCTGTTACAGCAGTTTTCACCTATTTGAACAATATCTGTTGTAGGGGTACGCCAGTATTAAAATTATTGTATATAGCAAAAGATTGTCGATGTTCCCTACAGCGTTGTCTATTTACCTGAAAATAGCTGTAAGTACTAATGCTTGTCTAAATTACATAACTACTTATATGGGCTGTCAACAGTCAACTGTTAACAGCCCTCACGATTGATTATGCAACTTAAAAGCAGAATAATTTATTTATTCTTCACCTGACTTTTCGCTTGTTCTAAAGCGATTTCTTTAATTGCTTGATAAGAATTCACATTAGCAGTACCTTCAATAGCTTTAACCGCTAAATCTTGGACTTGTTTAAGTGCAGATTCTAGTTGTTTAGAAAGATTTTGCAGACGATTATCTTGATTACTAATAGTCTGTTCTAAAGACTGTAATCTCTGTTCATAAAAACGCTTTTGTCCTTCAACTTCCTTATTGTATAAATCTGATTTAACCTTAGCTTGATAGTAAGCAATTCCCTTACCTTCTTCCGTGGCTTTTTTAATTGCGGTTTCTTTCTCTTTAGGAAATGCTTCTACTTTCGCTTTAGACTCTTCAAATTGCTTTTCTCGTTCTGCAATTGTTTTTTCCTTTTCCGCCCAAGCTTTCTCTGTTTCTTGTTGAAATTCTTCTAATTGTTTATTTAGCCCTTTTTGCTGTTGTTCATATTCATCTTGCGTCAACTTTCGCTGAAGTTCCAAATTATATTTATATTCTGCTTCATCTCTTTGGCGAGTTTTCTTGAGATTTTCATCTCGTTCTTTGACTAATCGATGATTTTCATCTTGTTCTTTCAGCCAAGTTTTTCTTTGTTCATCTAACTCTTGAAATAAAACTTCCTTCTGTTGGCTAAATTCTTCTTGATAATTCTTAGAATTATCTTCATAACTAGCAATCAGATTATCCAAAATATCTGCGGTAATTTCTAAATTATGTAGTTGCTTTAATTCTTGGACTTCTTTCTCTACATTTTCTCTAATTTCTCCTAATTTCGATGCTTGTGTAGTTAGCTGTTCAGATAATTCATTTGCCGCACTACCAAAGCCCAATTGAATTTTAGCCAAGCTTTCAATGGTATAATTCATTTTTTGTTGTACGGTAGATGGCTGATTCATAGTAGTTTTTGGTTCTATTTTGGGCTTATCTTTACTAGGAGATTGGCTAAGAGATTGATTTTCTTTCACAACTTGATTCAGTTGCGTTTTTACAGATGCTGCTTCTTTGGCTAACTCTTCATAAGCCTGAAGAATTTCCGCTTTAGTACTCTTATCAGTTGGTTTTTTCGCTACCACAACAACCCTCCATTATTTACAAAAGCACTTTTCAATTAATTTCTATTTAGCATTAGAACTATCAAAAGCTCTCATCGCTAAGTCTTGAGCCTGTTTTAATGCAGTTTGCAATTGAGTAGTAATACCTTCAATTTGCTCGGTTTGTTTTTTAATCGTTTCTTCTAAAGACTGAATTTTGAGTTCGTAACTTTGTTTGCTAGATTCCCACTCTTTCTCAAACAAATCAGCCTCAACCTTAGCTTTTTGGTTCGTTTCTTTAATGGCTTCTTCTCTGGCTTTCTTAATAGCCTCTTCCAACTCTGTGGGGAAAGCCGCAATTTTCTTCTGGTTTTCTGCAAATAGAGACTGGTTTGCACTCAGAACTTTTTCTCGTTCCGCCCAATTTTTCTCTTTCTGTTGAGTGTTTTCTTGAATTTCTCTTTCTAAATTGCGTTTTCTGGCTTCATAAGCATCTGTAGTTAGCTTTCTTGTAGTTTCTAACTTATATTGATATTCTTCCGCTTCAGTATTGCGTTGTTTCCCTATTAATTCATTGTAGGCTTGTAGGGCTTCTTCATATTCTGCTTGTTCTTTTTGCCATTCTTTACGCCTAATGGTAATTTCTTTTTCTAAAGCTTCGCGCTTACTAGATATTTCTTGTTCTAAGAACTTTAACTTTTCTTGATGTTCTTGAGTTAAAATATCTAAAGCATCAGCAACAATTCTGATTTGTTGCAGTTCTTGTAAATGCTGAGTTTCAATTTCTCTAGCTCGATTTAATTCATCTAATTTAGCGGTTTCCTTTGCTAACTTTTCTGACAAAGAAGTGACAATGCTACCAAATTCTAATTGTAAATCAGCTAAACCTTTAACAATACTATCTACCGTATATGTAGAAGCAGCAGCTAAGATTTCTTGATTTTTTGCCTTTTCTGCTTCCTCTTGCTTCGTAGCTATTTTTAAATCTAATTTTTTTCGTTCGGCGAGAATTTGTTGAAAAGCTTGTACTATCTGTTGTTTGCTGTCTTTGACTGCAACTGTAGTCATACTTCAACTCCTTTCAAGATGGAACCATGTAGCGAGTAGCAAGTCATACCAAAAACTACCCTATGCAGACATCAGACTAGCCTGAAAATAAGGGTTTTCAGCACAGTGTAAATACTGAAAGGCAAAATCAAAAATCACTTCTTATTTTTCAAAGCGATCTGAAACCTTTCTCTTGCTAGGTAAAGCCTTTTTTACTTTGTAATACCTTAATAGTACTATTGTACTAAATTAAATTTGTTCTTGTCAAGATGCAAATCTAGTTATAGATAAACTTCCAGATATAAATTTACTGCAAACATTCTTGGCAGTATGTAGCGTTGATACTTATAATAAATTGGGTAATGTTACCGATGTAAAGTTTTATAAACTAAGTCAGCAGATTTAGGTTTGCAGCTACATTCAGGCAAGATAATCGATTTAATTGCCATAGCGATCGCAGAACAGACCCAATATTTTGTGATATCAACAAATGTATACCAGTGAATCAACCAAGTTTTCTGCCAAAGCAGATATAGGGCAAACTAGCCGCATTCTCATAGTCGAAGATGAAGAACTGATCCGAGAAATGGTAGTAGTAGCCTTGGAGGAAGAAGGCTATGAGGTGGTGACTTCTACAGATGGGCGATCGGCTGTAGAATACCTCAAAAGCTCTGAACCCAACTCAGGGGAAGATTCCTTTGACTTGGTAATCCTTGATTTAATGCTGCCACAGATTAATGGATTAGATATTTGTCGCTTACTGCGTCATCAAGGTAACCCAGTACCAATTTTAATGATTAGTGCCAAGGGTAGCGAAACTGACCGGGTTCTGGGTTTAGAGGTGGGTGCAGATGATTATCTCACCAAACCCTTTAGTATGCGGGAATTAGTAGCTCGCTGTCGCGCTTTATTGCGTCGTCAACGGTTTAGTACTGTTACCCAACTACCAATTTTAAAGTACAAGGATGTCAGCTTAAATCCCCAAGAGTGTCGTGTACTAGTTCGTGGTCAAGAAGTCAATCTTTCTCCTAAGGAGTTTCGCCTTCTGGAACTGTTTATGAGTTATGCGCGCCGAGTCTGGTCGCGGGAACAACTGCTAGATCAAGTCTGGGGGCCAGATTTTGTCGGAGATAGTAAAACTGTCGATGTTCACATCCGTTGGTTAAGAGAAAAATTAGAGTTAGATCCTAGTCGTCCCGAATATATTGTCACTGTCCGAGGATTTGGTTATCGATTTGGATAAAAGGGGACGATACTTGTTAGTTTTTAGTTGTGATCAAGCAACTAAATAACTTCAATGTTCTTATTGGGATTTTCTCTGGGTTTAGGGTTAGGTATTGGGTTTTGGATGTGGCAACAGGTACAGCTAGAGCATTACCTGAAGCGAATCTTCAAACCTTTAAATTCTCATTATACTGAGGTGGCGCTGCCGTTGATGCCTCGTCTGCGGGAGCAGATTGGTGTGCTGATGCAAAAACGGCAGAATTTACAAGATTCACTAGAAACGTACCAAGAACTACTAAATGTTGCACCATTGGGATATTTGCAGGTAGATGAAGAAAATCAACTGCTGTGGTGCAATAAGCTGGCTAAGGAGATATTGTATTTGGAGCGGTGGCAACCAGGACAAGTGAGATTGTTACTGGAGTTAGTCCGGTCTTATGAACTTGACCGCTTAATTGAGCAAACTCGCGATTGTCAACAACCAAGAGTGAAAGAGTGGGTGTTTCACCCCTCTTTTGAGAATGCGGCAGCAATGTTAGAAGTAAAGTCTCTGGCTTTACGTGCATCTAGTTTCCCTTTACCTCAGGGACAAGTGGGGGTATTTTTAGAAAATCGCCAACCACTGCTAGATATGAATCAAGCTAGAGAGCGTTCTTTTTCCGATTTAGCACACGAACTGAGAACACCCTTAACTTCAATTCGTTTGGTTGTGGAAACTTTACAAAACCGCTTAGAACCACCGTTAAATCGTTGGGTTAACCGCCTGATGCAAGAAGTCGATCGCTTGATTAACTTAGTACAAGGTTGGTTAGATCTAACTCAGATGGAAACAGATCCAACCATTCAATTAAATCCGGAAACGGTGGAAGTGCGATCGCTCATTACTTCTGTTTGGGAAACTTTAGAACCTTTAGCGCAACAACAAAACCTGAATCTGAACTATTCGGGAATAGAATCTGTGTTCATCAAAGCAGATCGTTCCCGCATGTACCAAGTTTTTCTGAATTTGCTAGACAACTGCATTAAATACAGTCCTGCTGACACAACTATTCAAGTTAACGCCAAAATCATACCTGCAGAAGCTACTGAAATTACCAATTCTACTTCCTCTAGTTTAGAAATCGATATCATCGACGCTGGTGTTGGTTTTTCATCAGCAGATTTACCCCATGTTTTTGAGCGATTTTACCGAGGGGATAAAGCAAGAGCGCGTAATCAAGTACCAGATTCTCATTCCACACCTACAACTATAGGTAGTGGTTTAGGCTTGGCAATAGTTAAACAAATTATTCTGGCTCATGGTGGTTGGATCAAAGCTATGAATCACCCCGAAACCGGTGGTGCTTGGATACAATTCCAACTACCAGAAGTCATGGCAAATAACTCCAGCCAAGATTATAGTTAAAAAATTAACATCCAGTTTAACAAGATAAGTGTGAACGCTGCCCTTGATAGCCATAATTCCGATGGAAACCAGCTAGCACGCGCTATGCGGCGCTTGGAGCGGGATGTATTACGCATGGGTGCTTTAGTGGAACAATCGTTTCGTCTCAGCCACCAAGCTTTATTTTCCCGCAATCTCACAGCAGCTGAAGCACTTCCACAATTAGATAAAAAAATCGATCGCTTTTACAGACAGATAGAGTCAGACTGTACAGCGATTATGACATCGCAAGAGCCTACACCACAAGATTTGCGCTGTTTGAGTGCTTTTATGCAATTAGTGCGAGATTTAGAAAGAATTGGGGATTATGCGGAAGATATTGCCGAAATTGCCATTAAAATCTTTCCTTATCCCCCTCATCCATCTTTACCAGAGATTGCAGTTATGTCCCATCACGCGCAAGCGATGTTAGCTACTAGCTTAGTAGCTTTAGCTGATTTAGATGAAGCTGGCGGGCGCAGTATTAAGCGTTTGGATGATACTGTTGATAATGCTTATGAACGTCTCTATCAAACTTTAGCGTTTCAAAAAGATGTTCAGGGTGTGGTAGAACCGATTGTGCTGTTAGCTTTAGCTATTCGCTACCTAGAGCGCATGGCGGATCACGCTACGAATATTGGACAAAGAGTGGCATATATTGTGACTGGTCAACATTATTGATTCAAGGGACTAAAATTTAGATTTGGATGGTCAAAACTCTATAGTCAATAGTCAATTTAGCCTTGTCTACATCTAGCCACAACTCAAAATCAAATATGAAAGTTTTGTGAACTAGCATACATTTCACTAAATGCTTACCTCTTCTTAAACTTGCAAATTTAAAATTAAGCCAACAATAAAAAGTGATACTTTCAAGACTTAAAACTCATAAGTATCACTTTTTTGATGTTTATTTGATGTTTAGAGGGGAAACTCAAAAAATACAGTATAAAACAGAGCTATTATCAGGCTGAAATCAAGCTATTAAATATTTACAAATTAAAGTTTCGAGAGAAAAATTACGCAAGAACAAATTGTATAAAAAACAATCTAATTATACTTAAGTTTTCAGTAGAAAAATGTATGGAGCATAACAGATTTCTCTATGAGGAAATTCAAAAATATCTGTCAAATATTTCTAGGTTGCTAAAATGCCGATAAATTCAAAGCTTGATTATTACAATATGGCAAACAGCCAAATTTAAATTGCATAATACAAATTATATATTTTTATAATAGATATCAATCACCAATCAGCATTGAACATAAAGCAAATCATTGCTTATTATCTATATAGATAATTAGATATTTAAATATATTATGTAGGAATATTTATAATTTTATGTTCGAGGATGTAATGCAAGAATGTAATATAAATATTACTTAGCGATCGCACATTTAATTGCAGTTAGATCCAACAAAGTTAAAGTGTAAGGTTAATTGAAGATTCTGGGCAAATTATTGTGGAAATATATGTAAAATTTATCAAAAATCCGTAATTTGTATAAAAGAAACTCAGGATAAATAATTTTCAGCGCCTATCCCCATATTTATTCAGTATTTTTACAGTATTCTCCTATCCTTATTCTACTAAACTTACCTCTGAATGTATTTCACAAGTCCTAACACAGAATCTGCTAGTACATTGAATCATGCTCTGATCAATGGACAGTTACCTCAAAGAATATTTGCTCGTGGGGAAATAATTCCCCCACGCAATGAAGTACTTTGGCGCATTGAACAGGGAGCGGTTCGTACTTTAACTTGGAGTGAAGATGGAACATATATTACTCTAGGTTATTGGGGGCCGGGTGATATCATTGGCTATCCCTTATCTAGAGTTAAACCTTATCAAATTGAATCGTTAACTAAAGTAGAAGTCACTGTTGTACCACCTCATCTTTGGTCTGAAGATATCGGTGCTTTATTAGCTCATATTCAACAGGCTGAGGAATTACTAAGTATAGTTCATCGTAAACCAATGTCAGTACGCCTGTGGTATTTTCTGTTGTGGTTAAGTGAAAAATTTGGTATTGATGTAGAACAGGGCAAATTGCTCGATCTAAATATCACCCATCAGGAAATAGCAGAAGTTTTAAATACTACAAGGGTGACGATTACAAGACTTTTACAGCAATTTGAAGAAGAGGGAAAGCTGTTGCGTCAAAAAAGACGAATGATAATTTGTTTACCTCAGAAAATTTTCAAATAATAGGGTAAAATAATTTTGGTTTATTCGTGAAAACTGCCAACTAACCTTGGTAAAATCATGAATGAATTAATCTAAGTAAATTCCTTAATGAAAAAATTTATTTTAGGGAAAATTTACTGATGAATCAACTAATTCTAGGTGTGTGTGAGAGTAAAAGTAATGAAAAAAGCATTGTGGGAGCTAGTAAAGATTGGCCCTTTGGTTGTTGCTGCTACATTTTTGGCTGCTAACAGCACCTTAGCGGCTGAAACCAATGAGAAGTTAACTGGTGTAAGCCAGTTGGCGCAAGACTCTGACAGTATGGGTCAGGTGACATCTGTTTCCCAATTTTCGGATGTACAGCCTACAGACTGGGCATTCCAGGCATTACAATCTCTAGTTGAGCGTTATGGCTGTATTGCAGGTTATCCAAATGGTACTTATCGGGGTAACCGTGCTTTAACCCGTTATGAATTTGCTGCTGGGTTGAATGCTTGTTTAGATCGAGTTAACGAACTGATTGCTACAGCTACTGCTGATTTAGTAACTAAACAAGATTTAGCGACTTTACAGCGTTTACAAGAAGAATTTTCTGCGGAATTAGCAACTTTGCGCGGTCGTGTTGATTCTTTAGAAGCACGTACTGCTGAATTAGAAGCAAATCAATTCTCTACTACTACCAAGTTACAAGGGGAAGCGATTTTCAACGTTGGTCAGGCTTTTGGTGATACCAGAGCTGACAATGGTGCTAACTTAGAATCGAATACTGTTTTTTCCGATCGCGTTCGCTTAACCTTAAATAGCAGTTTTACCGGAAAAGATCAGTTGCAAATCCGTTTGCAAGGTCGCAACACTATCTCTAATTCCAGTGTAACTGGTACCAACATGACCCGTTTGGGCTTTGATGGTGGCACTAATAACAGTGTTGAAATTGATAAAATTAACTATGCTTTCAACTTCGGCGATGGAATTAGGGTCAAAGTTGATGCGACTGGGGCTGAGTTGAACGAGAACTTTTATACCTTTAATCCTGATTTTGCTAGTTCTGGTAGAGGTGCTTTATCTCGTTACGGACGCTTCAGCCCTATCTATCGTCAAGGTGCTGACGGTGCTGGTATAAGTGTGAATGTCAATCCTAACGGGCCTTTGAGCTTCGGTGCAGCTTATATTTCCCAAGGTAATAATGCTAGCAATCCGGCTGATGGTAGCGGATTATTTGGTGGTAGTAACACATTTTTTGGTCAGATAACTTTCAAGCCCAACAAAGCTTTAAATGTGGGCTTTAGCTATGCTCGTACTTACCAAAGCGTTCCTAGCTTATTCCAAGGTACAGGTAGTACATTTGCTAACAGACCTTTTGGTAGTAACACTCGGATTGAAGCTAACCATTATGGTATACAAGCTACCTTCCAACCTAGTGCTAAGTTGGCTTTGAGTGGTTGGGCTGGTTATACTGAGGCCGATTCTGCAACTGATAACAGAAGTGCAGATGCTTGGTATTGGGCTGCTTCACTGGGCGTGAGAGACTTAGGTGCAAAAGGTAACGTTCTCGGTGTTATCTTCGGTCAACCACCAAAAATCACCGGTGGTAGCGGTATTGCTTCAGAATCTGGCACATCATACCATTTAGAAGGTCTATACAAAGTAAGGGTTTCTGATAATATTCAGGTTACCCCTGGTTTGTTAGTGATTTTCAATCCCGAACACAACGACAATAATAACAGTATCTACGTAGGCACTCTACGTACTACCTTCAGTTTCTAAAGTCGATTATAGGTTGTCAAGGGTGGGAAAATCCTGCCCTGACTGACTTATTGTTTAATTTTTCTAAATAGAGAAAATGAACCCGCTTCAATGCGGGTTTTTGTTTGTGTATAAATAATTACAAAGGATTAATATTTTGTTGACTAGATAGATCGGTTGGCGGGCGATCGCTACTCCAAGCCCACCAAGCACAACTACAGTGACAATTGTAGAATTCTTGCCATTTACGGCGACGGTCTTCTGTAATTACAGGCGATCGCCTATTTAGCCAAACTTCTGTAGCTTCTCGGCTACTGGCTTTGCAGTTAGGACAGCAAAACTGATAAGCATGAATTGCTTTGTTTGTCCATTCAGGCGGGGTAGGAGCGAAAGCGTCCATGTATCTGGGAGATTATCACACATCAAAGGTTAGCATGAAAAGTGATTTTTTTGTCAATGGTCAATGGTCAATGGTCAATGGTCAATGGTCAATGGTCAATGGTCAATAGTCATTTGTCCTCCTTGTCTTCCTTTTTTTCCTTGTCCTCCTTCCCTTGTCATTGGTCATTGGCAGGAGATAATCAGATAACCAACTATTTCAGCGAATAATAGATTAATTTTATGGAGCCTATTGTTGAGATTCGCCGTTTATTAGATGTTATGCCGGCTGCGGCTAGAATGCTGACAAAAATCGTTAGCAAACCGGAACAGCCAAGGGTGATTGAGGTATCTTTCCCGCTTCCCTGGAATCAAGAACGACCGATATATATTAATTTTGATTTATGGTTTCGTATGTCGAAATCGCAAAGAGATTTACTACTGTTACAAAAAGTTAGCTGGTTAACAGGGGTGAAGTGGTTTAAACCAGATATTTATCAAGGGGTAGTGCTACTCGGTTTACTGGGTGGTGTAGTGGAATCAGCACAGTCAGATGTGGTAGGTGTAGCTATTGGTGTAGGCTTAAGTGCGATCGCCTGCTTTCGGATTTGGCGTCATAATCAATCTCCAGAGTTAGAATTAACTGCTGATGCTGCTGCAATTCGGATTGCGGGGAGACGGGGTTATTCTGAAGCTGAAGCAGCAGAGTATTTGTTATCTGCTATCGAAGCTACCGCTAAGATTGAGGGACGTAGTGGCTTAAATTTTAGCGAGTTAATTCGTTGTCAAAATTTAAGAGCGATCGCGGGTTTGTCACCTGTGGGTGTACCAGAAAATTATACAAGATAGGAAAAACAGCGAAAAATCGTTGTTAATTTTGGTAATTGTTGATCAACTTCACTATTTCACATCAGTGACTCGCCAGCTAAGTTTGAGGTTTACCCAAAAATTCCAGATGGTAGCAACTGCGATCGCAATTAGGTTGGCAATGTAGCGGTTGGGAATG
The DNA here is from genome assembly GCF_963889195.1 of Calothrix sp. FACHB-168. Classification (NCBI taxonomy): domain Bacteria; kingdom Bacillati; phylum Cyanobacteriota; class Cyanophyceae; order Nostocales; family Calotrichaceae; genus Calothrix; species Calothrix sp. FACHB-168. The sequence goes on along the minus strand of NZ_CAWPNJ010000054.1, from coordinate 1,755 downwards.
AGAAAATTAAATACTAGGTTCAAAATCAGTACATTTAATATCAATCCCGCCAAACAAATTAAATTAAATTTGAGAAAGCGCTTCAAGCGTTGACGCCATTCTTGCTGCTTCATTGAGACATCAGCAAAAGTCCAAGCGTCATTCCATAAAAAATTATTGAAAATGGCAATTTCCCCGGCAATTATTTTACTACGGGTTAAAGGTAAAGCTAAGGTTGTGGGGTCACTCAGTAAATAAAGTATTGCCATATCTACAAATACTCCACTGAGTCCGACTAATCCAAACCGGAGAAATCTACCAAGGGGAAAACCTATGTTTTGACTCAATTGTTCTAAATGTCCTGTAGCTTGGCTAACTCGTCGCCAACCGCCTGTAGTTAGTCGCAAGCGCAAAAGGTGGTGGATATAATCGACATATTGCTTCCATGTCACCTTGCTTTCGCCTTCTTTGCGTTCACAGAATACATAGCCGACTTCCGCAATTTCATCGACATTTCCCCGTCCAATTACCTCTAGGAGAATTTTGTAACCTACAGGATTGAGTATTGCCCCAGCGATCGCATTTCGTCGTACCATAAAATAACCGCTCATGGGGTCAGAAACTCTTCCCAAGACTCTGGGTAAGATAATCAATCCTAAAACTTGCGCCCCACGGGATAGAAAACGTCTGATAACACTCCAACTGCTAACACCACCGCCTTCTACGTGACGACTCGCTACTGCTAAATCTGCACCCTGCTGAATTTGAGTTAACAATTGTGTTAATACTTCTGGTGGATGCTGTAAATCTCCATCAATAACGCCTAAAATACTTCCTCTTGCGGCTTGCCAACCTCGAATTACTGCTGAAGATAGTCCTCGCTCCTGTTTTCGCCGCATTACTTGCAATTGTGGGTATTCTTCTGTTAAAGATTGTGCTACTTCCCAAGTGCGATCGGGACTATCATCATCTACTACAATTAGTTCATATTGTCCAGGAATCGACTCATCTAACAACTGACTCAAAATCTTGACAACTTGATGAATATTGTCACGTTCTTTATAAGTGGGAATTACTAGGGAAAGGATAATATTTTCTCTTGTTATTGATGTAATTTGCGGCGGAAATTCTGGTATTTGTAATTCACCAGTTGGTACGGGTAATAATGACATGGGTTGGCGTTGAATCATTAGTGTAAACTTCCACGGAATTGATTTAGGATTTTCATTATTTTTCTGAATTTAGTTGATATTTAAATATTTTTATACCAATTTAATATCAAGATGCACGTAATTATTTTGAGAGATATGGAACTGAAAAAACTCTGCCTAACTTGGCGTTAACTTTAGCGTCTCCTTGCGTTCAATAAAGATATAGTTTTGTGCAATTCACAAATAAATGGTATTAGATTTTAAATTTTTCCGACATATTCAAATTTTAAAATTACCCGACATAAAAGTATAGCAATCTTCTTTGATATATGAACAAAAATGACAAATCAGATAATGTTTGTAACTCATTTTCAGATTGCTATATACCCATTAGTTAGGAATTAGACTTAATTAACACTATCATTCCTCAGTATTTTTACTAATCTAAGGCTGGAATCTTGATTTTTGTATAAGGGATTAAAATCATAATTTTTTTGCATGTTTCTTGCTAAATCTGCTGATGGTTTAACCTAACTTGCGGGAAGTCCCCAGGTGTAGTTTACGGAACCTGGGGATGAAAGCAAGGGCTGCGACGATTGCATCTTTGACCGTCAACAACCGTAGG
>NZ_CAWPNJ010000053.1:0-58221 GCF_963889195.1 Calothrix sp. FACHB-168 | reverse complement strand
ACCCGTCCGCCACTATCTCCGAAGAGACCGTTCGACTTGCATGTGTTAAGCATACCGCCAGCGTTCATCCTGAGCCAGGATCAAACTCTCCATTTTGTTGAATCGTTTGTCTTTCCGAATTTTTCTTTCGACTTCGGAAATCCTGCTATAATTTTTGGTTAAGTTTTGAGTTTACTCAAAAAACCTGTTTGACGAGGATTGGTTTTTCTTTAGCTTTCAAAGTATTCTTTTGTCTCGGTTCGGTCGCTGCGGCGGTCTCTCGCCTCAGCACTTATTCAAGATAGCAATTGTTTTTCAGTTTCGTCAAGGGGTTCGACAAACTTTTTTTGAGAACTTTTTGTCAAGGCTACGCGATCGCCTATCAAGCCTACATTCTGTCGCCTTTCATCCCCATGATTTGCCAGTACATCTGATGCGAGCGGAATATATGCTGTAGTGGCAGATAAAAATACCCTGAAGAAAAATACTAGTAACACTTCCCCAGGGTGAGATGAATTGATAAGTAGCTTGTTTGCTTGAGTCAAAATTAAGGAACAGCAATAGGAATTAGGGCATTTTCTGGCAGATAACTAGTAAATCGCCCTTCATCTGAGAAGACAAAAATCAGGCGCAGGGGGTAATCGGGTGGGACTTGTAAATCTGCCCAAGGGACGGCTACTTCTAAGCAGGTATTGAAAGCGACTTGAGCGCGGCTAAACCGGGGATGCCATTGAAAATTCTCTCCAGCTTCGCGAAACTGAATTGATTGCGTCAGTAAGTTAATCTCCAAATGGTGGTGAAATAGATAATTAACTGGAGCGATATCTGGGACTTCTGCTAAGGGTATTGGACTATTCAGCATGGTTTTATCGGGATAGAACCATAGTAAGTTCAACTCTGCTGGCAAATCTCGACCTGGAGTAATGCCGCTTTTTAAGTCCATTCGCAAATAAAAGTTAAGATGATCTACTCCATACCACAGTCGCTGAATGGGGCTACTGATATGCATGGTTCCCCTGGCTCCGCCTATTTCTAAGCGTCCGGCTTTGTCCCAGTCCTGTTCATCACCTTTCCCATCAATGATGGGATGAATAAACCCTTGGGGGCTATGATCTGTCCTGGCGGCATGTACTTCTAGTGGTTGTCTGAGATATGGGGGTATGGGTTCATTTAAGGCTTTGTAAATGCCGTAAAGATGTTCTCGGAATAATTGGTCAAAAATTGCATCCTGATTTGAGGAATGTCCTTCCCCAAACCACCAGAACCAATCGGAACCTTCGGCTGCATATAGTGCTTCCCAGGCTTCGGGGTTATTTTCTTCGGTGGCTTCTGGGTGACTGGCTAGGGTTTCTCTGGCTTGGGTGAGGTAGTCCCAAGCACGATTTTTGGCAGGATCGCCAATCCAAGTGGTAAAGCTACCATCTACCCAAGAACCACTATGTAGCTGTTCTCCGGGGATAGTGGCTGTGGCGGGAAATTGTGCGAGAAATTCGGAGACAGTGACTAGTTTGATATTGGGTTCTAATTCTAAACTTTGATATAAGGCTTCCAGGAAGGGTTTACCGTCTTGGGGATAAAATTCCCAGCAATTTTCACCATCTAAGGCAATTGTAACTAACCAAGGCTGTTCGCTTTGTTTGTCTCGCTGCATTTTGGCGATCGCTTGCAGGTGTCCAACTAAGTCTGCGGCTGCTTGTTTTGCTGGCATTGCTCCATAGGTGAAGCCAATTAAATCTGATAATCGGTGATCGCGGAAAACAATTGCTAAATCACCAGAGGGGGTTGCTAGGCGATAGGGACGATATAAAAGTTCTGGTTCTTCAACATTCCCGGCTCCATCACGATGAAAAAAGTGTTTTAGCGTCCATCCTAAGACAGCTTCATCTGAGCAAATCCACTTAAAACCTTGTTTTATAATATATGGTAATACTGCTGGACTCACTGACTGCTCGGAAGGCCATAAACCGCGAGGTTCTTGACCAAAGCGGTCTGTATATAAATCCCAAGCTTTTTGCAAATGTCGAGGAATATCTTCTGCCCACTGAAACCGTCGCTGTGGCAAATTCATTTGGGGTATAGCTACGCGACCGGAATTAGTATCTGCTAGTAAGGGTAAAATTGGGTGAGTGTAGGGGGTAGTTGTGACTTCTAGTTGCCCTGCTGCTTGCATTTTCCGGTGCTGGGGAATGATGCGGCTGAGGATTTCTCGTTGTTTGGAATAAATACGTTGGCGATCGCTTAAAGTAAAATCGCGACCTTGTTTTAACCAACTGGCAATTTCTGGATCATCCCAAAATAGCGGATCTATCCAGGCAAGATTGTGCCAAGCTAGCAAATCGCTGTAATCTTGCCGTTGCCAATTCTCTAAACACCAAGCTTGTCCTTTATCTTGCCTTTGATGATACAACTGGCTATAGCGCGGATGAGGATCGATCAGGGTGTGGTGATTGGCATCAAAAAAATGTTGGACAATAAATTCCCGTTGTTCTTGAGTTAATTGTTCAACTGGTGTCAAACTGGCTGTGAGATAAGGATCTAAAGCTGTACCTGCTATGTAATCTTCTAGTTGCAATATTAATGAGGGAACCAAATTTACTGTTTGGTGTAATTTAGGATATTTTTCCAAAAGTAACACCAAATCTAGATAATCCTTGGTGCCATGCAACCTAACCCAAGGTAAGCGGTACTGTTGGCTGGAAGATAACGAAATGCTGCTACCAGGGGACTTGTACAGTGGCTGATGTTGATGCCAAATAAAAGCGACGTAGAGAGGTTGGGTCATAGGAATAATGGGGCATGGGGCATGGGGCATGGGTAAGCCACTTCCTGAGCCGGGTTTGCCGACTTGTAAACGCGAAATGGCTTCCCGCAGGCTAGCAAGTAGCACTATGGGGCATAGGATATAGGGTATGGGGCATTGAAAACAATTTTGGATTTTGGATTTTAGATTTTAGATTGGAATCCAAAATCGCAAATCTGTCTTGAAAAGTGACGCTCCTGCGTCGCTAACAGATCGCCGGAAGCAGGCGCTCCGACTTTTCGCAAAATCTAAAATTCTCCTAGCCCCTAGCCCCTAGTCCCTAGCCCCTAATCTCTAGTCCCTAGATTACTTGCTCGACTTCGGCAATTTCGGGAATCATTTCCTTTAAGCGGCGCTCAATACCCATTCTTAAGGTCATGGTAGAACTAGGACAAGAACCACAGGCTCCTTGCAAGCGCAATTTGACTATAGGCCCATCTAGTTCTACTACTTCTACGTTGCCGCCATCAGAGATCAAATAAGGGCGCATTTCATCTAGTACTGTTTCCACGTTGTCAATTGTTAGTTCCATAGTTTGTGTCCTGTCAATGAACTGAAAGCATGGGAAATTAGTCTATAGTGGAGCTAAAGCACAACTAAAAAGCCAGTTCCCAACATTTTCTTTTTTTGCTTTTAAAACGATCCTAGATCCAATTGCAGCTAGTTGTTAGTTATTGGTAGTCAGTTATCTGTTTGTGATGACTTTGTAAATATCCCAAGAATAAGCTATTCACCACACAGCTATCGATATAGTGTTGTATTTTTGTGGGAAGATTAGTTTGAGAATAGCGCTAAAGCTGAAAATATAATTATTTTGATTGATTACCTGTGACTTTTGATTTCCACAGATCGGTAGATCGGTAATATTTATTTATATGGATATAAGAGTTACAGAATAAACTGTTGTGCAGTTTTTGGCATTATTATCCAATTATTTGTCATAAATGGCAATTTTGTCATTTATTAACCTGGATTAACACAGATTGCTGGGAAAATCGTTGTCACTTGTAGAAACAATTACTGGCTGTTGATACAGGGGAACTGTAAATGTAACTGTCGATCCCAGTCCTTCACCCAGGCTGTAAAAGTGTACTTCACCACCCATAGCCTCGACTAACTTCTGTGAAATTGCTAATCCCAAACCTGTACCTCCATACTGGCGGGTGCGAGAACCATCAACTTGGGAAAATAATTGAAATAATTTGTCTTGTTTGTCTAAAGATACACCAATACCCGTATCTGCTACGCGCACTCTGACCATACCAGGAAATGGTTGCCCTTGAAATTTGATTTTTTTGAGGACAATATCGGCGCTGATGGTAATTCCACCTTCTTGGGTAAATTTAATAGCATTACCTACTAAGTTGAGCATGACTTGTAGGAGGCGTTGGTAATTACCTTGAACAATAATCTCATCTGAGGTAGTAGGTAATTGCATCTGGAAGCTCAAGTTTCTCATTTGAGCTTGGGGACGCATAAAGTTGTCTACATCACTAAATAACTCAGCTAATTGGACTGGACTACAATCTAGCTCCATTTTGCCAGCTTCGATTTTGGCAATGTCCAAAATATCGTTGATGATATTGAGTAAATGAATTGATAAATGGTGAGCTTCTTGAAGAAATTGATTTTGTTCTTCTGGATCGTCTGCCATTCCTTCTAAAATCAGCTTGAGAAAACCAATCATCCCGTTGAGGGGGGTACGAATTTCATGGGAGACGTTAGCAAGAAATTCGCTTTTAAGACGGGAAGCGTCTTCGGCTTTTTGACGGGCTGATTCTAATTCTTTGTATAAGGTAGCATGAGCGATCGCTGTTCCTAACTGATCGGCTACTTCTTTGGCTAGTTCAATTTCGGCTTCTGTCAATGGATAGCATTCTTCTGGGACTGTCAAGGCTACTAATCCATTGGCTTGGTCTTGATAAGATGTAGCTACTACTAAAACTTTCTGTTTTGGACACAGAGTATATTCAGGCGATTCCATGACTACTGGTTCTAGAGTAGTCAAAGCATCGGCAAAAGCAGGTTCATCAGCGATATCTATATCTTGGTTGAGCATAAATTTGCTCTGGTTTTGATAATACTCTGCTTTCACCTGAATTTTAGAACTGCGCGGCTGGTGGGAACAAATTATACAACGCTCTAGCCGGAGGACTTTACCCAAACTATCAACTGTTTGTTGCCAAATTACATCCAGATCTAAATTACGGCGAATATTTTTCGTGACTCTAGTCACCAGTTTCTGGTGTCGCTGGGAACGTACAGTTAACTCTATTTGAGTAGGTGTTTTGGTGATGACATCTATTGTGGTTCTGTTGACTTTTGCTTGTAGTAAGCGTCCCATAACCAAAACAGTGGTGGCTGCTTTCCCCAACTGGGGCATAATTGGCGTGATTACTAACTCCAACTCAAATAACTCTTGGCCGTAACTAAACCAGCACTGTAGTTTTTCTGGCACTAGGTTTGTCAAAATCCGGTGTAATCGCTCCAAATAGGCTACTTTCTCCACTGGCTCAAAGATAGCCCGCTCGTTACACTCATCTACTATCTGCTCGGGATTTAACCCTAGAACTTCACTGTGCTGCCAATAAAAAGCCAGGTAACGGCCTGACTCATCTTGAGTGTATACCAGCTCTGCACCTAGAGTTGGTAATAAATAGTCTGTCGGATGATTGATAGAATTACGATTCTGGGAGAATAAATTCGGCAATTGGGAATTAGCAGTAATAGTCATTATGGAGTTGGATAGACAAATAGCAGCCGACGACATTATTACTAAAGCTGCTTAAAGTTTGGCATAAATTATTACAGCTTTGAAGTCTTGAGTTGAAGTTTTAGTTCTTTTCTGCGCCAAAGTGGCAAATTTTACATTTTTTTGATTTTGAATTTACATTCTATTTATATAGTTAGTCGTTCCATTCTCCGCGAGGTGGAATAGGTGAACGTACAGGAGTACGTGTCAGTTCGTCGTCTCTAGGAACTTCACCCCGTAGCCATTGGCGAATTGCTACTTCAATTACTTTGCTGGGGTCATTGGTTAAATGCTGAATTTGCTCTACTAATTCGGAGTCTAGGCGGACAGCAATTTCTACCTTATCGGTTTGTCTGTGTTCCGCATCGGTAGCTTTTTCTTTCATATTCATAGGTTTATATACTCAGGAATTTTCTTTTGAAAAACTTTGTCAAGCAGTACTATTATGAATTTCGGATTAGGTTTACTGAACAAATGCAAAAATTTATAGTTACATAGTTCCCCGAAATTTTACCAAATTAACAGATGCTGCATACAAGTGAGAATTGTTAATGAAATTTACCAGACAATAGCTCTAGAAGCTTTGTCAGTCAATTAATCGTTACGAGCAATTACGGGTTGACTTACCTGCGCTCCTACACTATGTACTTATACATATTTATTGTACGCTTCTGGTCGATCAATACCAGCAAGTAACCATAGAGTTTTATCGATTCTTCAAAGGGAATGGTTAGGGGGTAGGGAAGGGGGACAAGGAGGACAAGGGGGACAAGGGGGACAAGGGGGACAAGGGGGACAAGGGGGACGAATGACGAATGACAAATGACAACTGACCATTGACTAATAAAGCATTAAAATACATTAAGTAATTTGCTCTGTTAACCTTGGTTGCTTTTTCAGCAAAGATGATATATGACTGACGTTCCCGCAGTTCGCATTCGCAATTTTTGTATTATTGCTCACATCGACCACGGGAAATCCACCCTTGCCGATCGCTTACTCCAAGCTACTGGTACTGTTGAAGATCGGCAGATGAAGGAGCAGTTTCTCGACAATATGGATCTGGAACGGGAGCGCGGCATTACCATTAAGCTGCAAGCTGCCCGAATGAACTACACTGCTAAAGATGGTCAGCAGTATGTTTTGAATTTAATTGATACGCCTGGACACGTAGATTTTTCTTATGAGGTGTCCCGCTCTCTGGCTGCTTGTGAGGGGGCGCTGTTGGTGGTGGATGCTTCTCAAGGCGTAGAAGCGCAAACTTTGGCTAATGTGTATTTGGCTCTGGAACATAATCTGGAAATTATCCCGGTTTTAAATAAAATCGATTTACCAGGTGCAGAACCAGACCGAGTTATTAGCGAAATTGAAGAAATTATCGGCTTAGATTGCAGTGGTGCGATTTTAGCCTCAGCTAAAGAAGGTATTGGGATTAATGAGATTTTAGAGGCGATTGTTGAGCGCGTACCACCAGCGCCGAATACTGTAGATCAGCGCTTGCGGGCGTTAATTTTTGATAGCTACTATGACAGCTACCGGGGTGTAATTGTTTACTTCCGAGTGATGGATGGTAGCCTGAAAAAAGGCGATCGCATTTATTTAATGGCTTCTGAAAAAGAATATGAAATTGATGAGTTAGGGGTTCTCTCTCCGACTCAGAAGCAAGTTGATGAACTCCACGCTGGGGAAGTAGGTTATTTAGCTGCCGCCATTAAAGCTGTGGCTGATGCGCGGGTAGGGGATACCATTACCCTAGCTAACGCTAAGGCTCCAGAAGCTTTACCAGGGTACACAGAAGCTAACCCGATGGTCTTTTGTGGGATGTTCCCCATCGATGCTGATCAATTTGAAGACTTGCGGGAAGCTTTAGAAAAGCTGAGGCTAAATGATGCGGCGCTACATTACGAACCAGAAACTTCCAGCGCTATGGGCTTTGGTTTCCGGTGCGGGTTCTTGGGTTTGTTGCACATGGAAATTGTTCAAGAACGGTTGGAAAGGGAATATAACTTAGATTTAATTATTACAGCCCCTTCTGTGGTTTATAAGGTGACTACTCTCAAGGGTGAGGAACTGTATATAGATAATCCAAGCCATTTACCCTCTCCCAACGAACGCGAGAAAATTGAAGAGCCTTACGTTAAGGTGGAAATGATTACACCTGAGACCTACGTAGGGACTTTGATGGAGTTGTCGCAAAATCGCCGGGGTATTTTCAAGGATATGAAATATCTCACCCAAGGGCGGACGACGCTGACATACGAGCTACCTTTGGCGGAAGTGGTGACGGACTTTTTTGACCAAATGAAATCGCGATCGCGCGGTTATGCGAGTATGGAATATCACCTGATTGGTTATCGCGAAAATCCTTTGGTGAAGCTGGATATTATGATTAATGGCGATCCGGTGGATTCTTTGGCGATGATTGTCCACCGCGATAAAGCTTACAATGTTGGTCGCTCGATGGCAGAAAAGCTGAAAGAATTGATTCCCCGCCATCAATTTAAAGTACCCATTCAAGCGAGTATTGGTAGTAAAGTTATCGCCAGCGAACATATCCCAGCTTTGCGCAAAGACGTACTAGCCAAATGCTATGGTGGTGATATCAGCCGGAAGAAGAAACTTTTGCAAAAACAAGCCAAAGGTAAAAAGCGGATGAAATCTGTGGGTACGGTGGATGTTCCACAGGAAGCTTTTATGGCTGTTTTGCGACTAGATCAAAGTTGATAGTTGGGCATAGGGCATAAGGGATTTAATCTAAAATCATAAATTTCTTTTTTGTTTTCCTTGTCCCTGCATCTCCTTTATCCCCATTCCTGAAAAGTGTAATGGGGTTTTTGCTTTATTTGAGGGCTGAAAATATTTAACTAAATTGTTTTACTTAAAAATGTTAAATTTTGGCACAATCTTCAGGATTTGCTGACTCAATTGATGAAGATGAATATCTGGAAAGATTTGTATCAACTTGCTGTATGATAGCAAGTCGCTAAATGTAGATGAAGTTTACTCGAAAAATTTTGCTTTGCTAATATTTATATTTCAGAAGTAATAACTGAAAAAATATTAAGAAATTTAAATTTTTAGTAGATATACTCACTGGAATCGTCACACTTATACCTTATAAATATAATTTTTTAGCTATTTGTTATTTCTCAAGCATTGGGGGGTCTAGTAAATGAAGATATTGGTATTAAGTTGGGAATTTCCACCAAGGATAGTTGGCGGGATTGCGCGTCATGTGGCAGAGTTATATCCTGAATTGGTGAAGCTGGGGCATGAAATTCATTTAATAACAGTGGAACACGGTCAAGCTTCGATGTATGAATTAGTAGAAGGAATCCATGTACATCGAGTCCCGGTAGCTGCTAGTAGAGATTTTTTTCACTGGATAGTCAACGTAAATGAGAGCATGGGACATCATGGTGGCAAACTCATTATAGAAGAAGGCCCTTTTGATTTAATTCATGCTCATGATTGGTTAGTTGGTGATGCGGCGATCGCTCTTAAGAGTAACTTTAAAATACCCCTAATTGCGACAATTCACGCGACTGAATACGGACGCTATAACGGTATTCATACAGACACCCAACGCTATATCAGTGGGAAAGAGAATTTGTTAGCTTTCAACGCTTGGCGAATTATTGTTTGTAGCGAATATATGCGCCGGGAAGTAGAAAGAGTATTACATAGCCCTTGGGATAAAATTGATGTAATTTTTAACGGAATTCGGCCAGAAAAGAAACAGCATCATGAAGGTTTTTATGCTGATAATTTTCGCCGCCAATTTGCTGAAGACAATGAAAAAATTGTCTACTATGTTGGACGCATGACTTACGAGAAGGGTGTGCCTTTATTACTCAATGCTGCACCCAAGGTACTGGGGGAAATGAATGGTAATGTTAAATTTGTGATTGTTGGTGGCGGTAATACCGACCATCTCAAGCGTCAAGCTTGGGATTTGGGAATTTGGCATAAATGCTATTTTACTGGTTTTCTGTCTGATGAATACTTAGATAAATTTCAGACTGTAGCTGACTGTGCAGTTTTCCCCAGTCTTTATGAACCCTTTGGTATAGTTGCGTTGGAAAGTTTTGCCTCGCGGGTTCCTGTAGTTGTATCTGATACTGGTGGTTTTCCGGAAGTAGTACAACATACAAAAACCGGGATTGTTACCTGGGTAAATAGTCCTGACTCAATTGCTTGGGGAATATTGGAGGTGTTGAAAAATCCTGGTTATCGCCAATGGCTGATTGATAATGCTTATGAGGATTTAGAGAGACGCTTTAGCTGGCCAAAATTAGCTTTGCAAACTGAAGCTGTGTATGAGCGAGTTGTGAAAGAGCGATCGCAAATAGACTGGTTTTAAATTGCACAAGCAACGAAAAACAGAGCAGAGAATAAAAGATTACCCTGCTTTTTTAGGGTTAAAAAACAGTACAACCCTTGTACGCTGGGAATTTCACCCCTTCTGGTGAGAGAGTTAGCAAATAATTGCAGTTTGCACCAGAAGGTTAGCATGACTAAGGCTTTTCCAAATATAGCAAAGTGGTTAAAAAATTTAGGAACCATGTTGCTGAAGATGGGAACCACCTTCATCACCCATATTACAGCAAACTTGAGACGCTATTTTCAGGACATTACCGAGGATTTTGATTCTCCTGTAGCTCCCTTACCTAGCTTACCTGCTGCTTTACCTGCCTTACCTCACCTGGCCGGGCCTGTGCTTAACTTGGGTGGTGGTGGCCCTGATGTTGAGGAGGCGATTCAATGGATGATTCACCAGGTGAGGGGCGGTACTAACTGCGCTACTAAGGTGAATGTTGTAGTTCTTCGCACCTATGGTAATCACGATTACACTCGACTGATTTATGAGATGAAAGGCGTAAAGTCAGCAGAGACGCTGATTGTCAGCAATCGTAACGATGCTAACAAAGCGGAGATTGTTGATAAAATCCGCAAAGCAGATGTAATTTTTATTGCTGGCGGCGACCAATGCCAATACATCCGTAACTGGAAAGGCACTAAACTAGAGGCGGCTGTCAATTCTGTTTACGCCAGAGGTGGGGGAGTTGGCGGTACTAGTGCGGGGGCGATGATCCAAAGCGAATTTGTTTATGATGCTTGTGCTTCTTCGGAAGAAGGGATTGAAACCAGAGATGCCCTAGAAGATCCTTATCAGGATATTACCTTTACTTACAACTTTTTTAAATGGCGGCATCTTGCGGGAACCATTGTCGATACTCACTTTGACAGGCGCAAAAGAATGGGGAGAATTATGGCTTTTATCGCCCGTCAAATTCAGGATGGCAAAACTCAACGGGCTTTAGGTATCGCCATTAGCGAAGAAACATCGGTTGTGGTTGATAAATATGGTTTGGCAAAAGTGATGGGTAGGGGTGCAGCATATTTTATTTTAGGCGATCGCCCCCCAGAAGTTTGCAAACCCCGCACACCTCTAACATTCCACGACTACAAAATTTGGCGCGTTCCCCGTGGCGACACCTTTGATTTAAAAAACATACCCAGTAGGGGTTATTATCTGCGGAGTGTCAAACGGGGAAGGTTTAGTTCAGATCCTTATTGAAATGGGGCATGGGGCATGGGGCATGGGGCATGGGTTAATTGTTAGAGACGCGATTAATCGCGTCTGTACAATTGTCATTTGTCCCCCTTCCCTTGTCCTCACACCAAAGTCGTCTGCTTGCGCAAACTTTTAATAGTGGCGATCGCATGTTTGGCTGCGATATCAATCTCCTCTGGGGTATTGAAGCGACCAATGCCAAAGCGGACTGAGGCGTAGGCTAGCTGTGGGGGATGTCCTAAGGCGGTGAGAACGTGGGAAGGTGCTGTTACGGCGGAGTTACAAGCGGAACCGGAGGAAACTGCCATGATTGATTGTAATCCTAAGCCAAGTGCTGCACCATCTACGCCGTCAACGCTGATACTTAGGTTTCCTGGTAGGCGTTGGGTAAGATGTCCGTTGAGATGAACGCCTTCGATTTGCGAAAGCTGTTCCCACAGTTTTAATCGCAGTTGTGTCTGGCGTTGGTTTTCTGTTGCTTGTTCTGCTAAAGCGATTTCCACAGCTTTACCAAAACCGACGATTTGCGGTGTATATAATGTACCCGATCGCATTCCTCGTTCGTGTCCGCCGCCATGTTGTTGGGGAGCGATTTGGACTCTGGGGTTGCGTCTCTTGACATATAACGCGCCAATACCTTTTGGGCCGTATACTTTATGTGCTGTTAGCGACATTAAGTCAATTTTTTGGGCTTGCACATCCAAGGGAATTTTACCAATAGCTTGGGCGGCATCGGTGTGGAAAAGAATATTGCGATCGCGGCAGATTTCACCAATGGCTGATAAAGGCTGCAATACGCCGATTTCGTTATTTGCAGCCATTACCGATACTAAAATTGTCTCTGGGCGGATCGCTTTTTCTAACTCAGTTAAATCAATTAACCCGTCTTTTTGTACGGGAAGTACTGTAATTTCAAAACCCAATGTTTTTAAATATGCACAGGGATCGAGAACAGCTTTGTGTTCTGTCGCCACTGTAATAATATGCTGTCCTTTTTGAAAATAAGCTTCAGCTACACCTTTTATCGCCAAATTATTAGCTTCTGTCGCCCCGCTAGTAATAACAATTTCTTCTGGTGAGGCGTTAATCGCTGTTGCTAAAATTTCTCGCGTCTGTTTCACAGCTGCTTCTGCTTCCCAACCGTAAACATGACTGATACTTGCTGGATTACCAAACTTTTCTGTGAAGTAAGGAATCATTGCTGCTAATACTCGTTCGTCAACGGGGGTGGTAGCATGGCAATCTAGGTAGATGGGGCGATTAGACATATATCAACTCAAAAATTAACTCAATTTTTTGAATATCCTGAGAATCGGATAACGTAAATTTATCGGATAAAGCATACTCAAACTTATCTTGCTGAATTAGCTTGATCAACTACAAATCTTCGCCACTGGTTACACAGCCAAACACAGGTTTATCTGGCTCAGGATTAGCCAGCATATCAGCGATCGCTTGCAGTATAGCTTCTAAAAGGGAAAAACTAGCTTTTTTAGCTTCAATTACTCACAACTACAGTTGTTCTTGAATAACTAAAACGTCAATTCGTCCTCTAACAATTTCGTCTTTATCCTCAATTGCAATTTCTCTCGACTTTTCCGTAGCTAATAAAAATGGCTCACGATAACATCCAGCTAAATCTAGTAAAGGAGATAATAGCACCATTTTGGCTACATTCTCTCAGATTGCTGAAAGCTGTACTCGTGTAAATTTTGACTCTAACTTACAGATAAATTTGAGACATCTGGGAATACTAGATCGAGAAATCATCAGATGAGCGCAATATGGTTAGCACTCTTGTCAGTATTCCTGGTTATCGCATTAGTGAAGAACTCTACAATGGTTCGAGAACAATAGTTTATCGCGCAGTCAGAGAAAGTGACTCAGTAGCGGTAGTTATCAAACTACTGAAGAATCCTTATCCCAATTTCCATGAACTGTTGTTATTTCGCAATCAGTACACCATTGGTAAAAATCTCAACTCACCTCTGATTATTCAAACCTATAGCCTTGAACCCTTACAAAATGGCTATATGTTAGTCATGGAAGACTTTGGCGGAATTTCTCTCAAGGATTATTTCCGTAAAAATCAGCCTGTCACATCTGTTGAGGAGTTTTTAGTCATAGCGATCGCAGTCTGTGACATCCTAGACTTACTCTACCACGAGCGGATTATTCATAAAGATATCAAACCCAGCAATATATTAATTAACCCCGAAACTAAACAAGTTAAATTAATTGACTTTAGTATTGCATCCTTATTACCCAGAGAAACTCAAACATTAGTCAATCCCAACGTATTAGAAGGAACACTTGCTTATATATCTCCAGAACAAACCGGGAGAATGAATCGCGGAATTGACTATCGCACAGATTTTTATTCCTTAGGTGTAACTTTTTATGAACTACTCACAGGAGAATTACCATTTTCATCTACTGATGCGATGGAATTGGTACATTCTCATATTGCTAAAACAGCCCTTTTGGTACATAAAATTAATCAAGATATCCCTTCAGTTATTTCAAAAATTGTCAGGAAACTGATGGCAAAAAATGCTGAAGATAGGTATCAGAGTGCGTTGGGATTAAAATTTGATTTAGAAAACTGTCTAATTCAGCTAAAAGAAACTGGTGAGATTAAAGACTTTGAAATTGCTAGTAGGAATTTGTGCGATCGCTTCATCATTCCTGATAAACTTTACGGCAGAGAAACCGAGGTAAAAACCCTACTAAAAGCCTTTGATAGAGTCAGTCTTGGTGCAACAGAAATGATGCTAGTAGCGGGGTATTCGGGAATTGGAAAAACAGCCATTGTCAACGAAGTGCATAAACCAATTGTTAGACAACGCGGCTATTTCATCAAAGGTAAATATGACCAATTTCAACGGAATATTCCCTTTTCGGCATTTGTGCAAGCATTTCGTGATTTAATGGGGCAATTATTAACCGAAAGCGATCTGCAAATTCAGCAATGGCGAAATAAAATATTAGAGTCCGTGGGCGAAAATGGACAAGTAATTATTGCAGTCATTCCCGAATTAGAAAATATTATTGGTATTCAACCGCCAGCCTCAGAATTATCAGGGACAGCCGCCGAAAATAGATTTAATTTATTATTTCAAAAATTCACCCAAGTCTTTACAACTAAAGAACATCCCTTAGCCATATTTTTAGATGATTTGCAATGGGCTGATTCTGCATCATTAAAGTTAATGCAGCTATTAATGGCTGATACTGGGTATCTTTTCATTATTGGTGCATATCGTGATAACGAAGTCCATTCAGGACATCCATTATTGATGACATTGAGTGAAATTCAAAAGATACAAGCAACAATTAACACAATTACTTTAGCACCATTAAGTAATTTGAAAGTAAATAAATTAGTTGCTGACACACTCAAATGTCCAGAAGAATTGGCATGGAATCTTTCTGTATTAATCTATCAAAAAACAGAAGGTAATCCTTTTTTTGCTACACAGTTTCTCAAAGCATTATATCACGAAAATATCATTTACTTTGATTTTGAATTAGGCTGTTGGCAATGTGATATTTCCCAAGTAACAATGCAAGCAGTTACAGATGACGTTGTGGCTTTTATGAGTCTGCAATTACGTAAACTGTCGTCATCAACACAAGAAATCATCAAACTGGCAGCTTGTATTGGTAATTCTTTTGATTTAGCCACTTTAGCAATTGTTGCAGAACAATCTCAAATTGAAACAGCAGCTTATTTATGGAAAGCATTACAAGAAGGTTTGATTGTACCAATTGGTGATGTTTATAAGTTTTATGTTGGGCAAGAAAATATTGTAGACATATCGACAAATCAACAAAATGTTGCCTATAAATTTATACACGATCGCGTCCAGCAAGCAGCTTATTCTCTGATTCCTGATGAGAAAAAACAAGCAACTCACTATCAAATTGGTCAATTACTTCTGCAACAAATTTCTCCAGATGCCAGAGTTGAACGCATTTTTGAAATTGTTAATCAATTAAATTACGGAACTTGTTTAATTAGTGAACAAACACAACGAACAGAACTAGCTCAACTTAACCTCACCGCCTGTCGCAAAGCCAAAAATTCTACCGCTTATAAAGCAGCTCGTGAATATGCCACAGTGGGATTGTCTTTGTTAGGAGAAAATGCTTGGCAACAGCAATATGAAATGAGTCTCGCCTACCATGAATTAGCTGCGGAAGTCGCTATGCTGAGTGGTGAGTTTGAGGTGATGGAAAACTTGATTAATACTGTCATCCAACAGACACATTCTTTACTAGAACAAGTCAATGTTTACCGTTTGAGAATTCAAGCCAAAATTTCCCACCGTCAACTTATTGAAGCGCTAGCAATTGGGATTGATCTGCTGCAAAAGTTGGGCGTAACAATCAACGAATCACCCACACCAGAATATATTCAACAGTCAATGCAAGAAATTAGCGATCTGATTGGCGATCGCCAAGTTGCAGATTTTGTCAACCTCCCGGTGATGACAGATGCAAACAAAATTGCCATTGCCCAGATTACCAGTAGCATCATGTCAGCAGCTTACACCAGTGGGTCTTCTTTGTATCCATTACTAGCTACTTTTTTAGTCAAATTATTCCTCCAGTATGGCAATATATCTATTTCTGCCACTAACTATGCTTGCTATAGTATTGTTCTTTGTAATGTGCAGCAAAATATAGATTTGGCGTCACAATTTGGGCAATTATCATTGAATGTGGCATCAAAATTTGATGATAAAACAACTAAATCTGAAGTATTGTTTCTGTTGAGCAGTTATATTCTCCACCGCAAATCTCACCTCAAAAAAACATTACCTCTGTTGAGTGAAAGTTACACACTGGGGCTAGAAGTTGGCAACCTGGAATACGCCGGATATAGCGGTCAGACTTTCTGCCGATATTCTTTTTGGTGCGGTCAACCCCTCGCCACCTTAGAACGAGAAACCCATACTTACTACAATGCTTTAGTGCAATTGAAGCAGTTGGGATCAGCTAATTATTGTCTGATTTATTGGCAAGTAATTTTAAATTTATTGGGTGTTGCAGAGCATCCCACTATTTTATCTGGCTCTGCTTTCCAAGAAACAGAATTGCTCCCCTTGCTACTGTCTGCAAATGATTTCTATGGATTATTTATTTTCTATTCATCTAAATTGACCCTTTGCTTTTTGTTTGAGGAAATTGAGCAAGCTAACAATTATGCCCTTGAGTGTAGAAACTATTTCATGGGAGGCGCAGGGAAAATTGGTGAACCTGCTTTTTATTTTTATGATTCGTTGATTGCTTTAACAAAATTAAGTCAATTCTCCAGTGAAAAATCAAGTCTCTTAGAGAGGCTAGAAAAAAATCAAACTCAATTACAGCGATGGGCGTATCATGCACCCATAAATCACCAGCATAAGTTTGATTTAGTAGAAGCAGAAAAATGTCGCGTTTTCGGACATAAAGCCGAAGCTAGCGAACTGTACGATAAGGCAATTTCTGGGGCGAAAGCCAACGAATACACACAAGAAGAAGCACTAGCTAACGAACTCGCCGCTAAATTTTACCAAAATTGGGGCAAGCAGCGCATAGCTCAAGAGTATATGATTGAAGCTTACTATTGTTATGCTCGTTGGGGAGCAAAAGCCAAAATTGCTGATTTAGAAAGACACTATCCCCAATTACTCGCCCCCATCTTACAGCAAAGCCGTTCTGTTGTTTCCACTAATGAAACTATCTTTGCCTTGGGGAGTGTCACGTCTTCTAGTTCTAGCAGTAGTGTCTCAGATACTCTAGATTTAAAAGCAATTCTCAAAGCATTTCAGACAATCTCTGGTGAAATCGAACTAGACAAACTACTTTCATCCTTACTGAGAATCTTGATTGAAAATGCTGGGGCTGATAAATGTGTGTTAATGCTGCTGCAAGACAATCATTTACTAATTCAAGGCGCAATTACCCAGGGAACACAACCGATTGTGTTGCAAAGTCTTCCCATAGCAGACAGCCAAGATATTATTCCCCAGAAGCTCATTTACAAAGTCAAGCATAGTCAACAGACTGTGGTACTCCTGGATGCAACTGCAGATACCACCTTAGCTAACGATCCCTATATGCTGCATCAGCAGCCAAAAAGTATTTTGTGCAGCCCGATTTTGCATCAAGGTAAATTACTGGGGATTTTATATCTAGAAAATAATTTAGTGACAGGGGCGTTTACAAGCGATCGCGTCGAACTATTCAATTTACTTTGCGCTCAAGCCGCTATTTCCTTAGAAAATGCCCGACTTTATCGACGTTCTCAGGAATACAGCCAAAAATTAGAGCGATCGCTCCATGAGTTAAGTGCTGCACAGATGCACTTGCAAGCATCAGGAAAACGACTTCAGCTATTGGTAGAACAAACTCCACTGGCATTCATAGAATGGGATACTAATTTCTGTGTTACTGACTGGAATCCAGCTGCTGAAAGGATATTTGGCTACAGCAAACAGGAAGCTTTAGGTCGTCAAATTCAATTCCTTGTTCCGCCAACAATTCAAATCCAAATTGAGCAGATTGTATGCAATCTTTTATCGCAACAAGGCGGCAATTACAGTATTAATGAAAATATCACAAAGGATGGTAAAACTATTATTTGTGCTTGGTATAATAATCCGCTTGTAAATGCAGATGGTGAATTAATTGGAGTTGCTTCTCTAGCAGATGATATTACAGAGCGCAAACTTGCCGAAGTTCAACTTCAACAAAAATCTCAAGAGTTAGAACAAGCACTACAAGATTTACAAAAAGCCCAATTACAAATGGTACAAAGTGAAAAAATGTCTGCCTTAGGTAACTTAGTTGCTGGTGTCGCCCACGAAATGAATAATCCTTTAGGATTTATTGCAGCCAGTCTTAAACAAGCTAAACCCACCTTCACTGATATTATTGAACATTTGAAACTTTATCAAGAAACCTTAAGCGATAAGACTGAAGAAATCCTCGACCACGAAGCAGAAATTGATTTGGAATATACCATAGAAGACCTGCCCAAAATGCTGGATTCTATGACAATGGCTTGCGATAGATTAAAAAATATCAGCACTTCTCTACGCACTTTCTCCCGTGCTGATAAAGATTACAAAGTACCATTTAATATTCATGAAGGTATTGATAGTACCATCTTAATTCTCAAACATCGCCTCAAAGCTAACGAACAACGTCCCGCAATTGAAGTAATAACTAATTACGGGAATTTACCAAAAATAGAATGTTTTCCCGGGCAATTAAATCAGGTGTTCATGAATATTTTAGCAAATGCCATTGACGCCTTAGATGAATCCAATTACGGACGGAGTTTTGACGAAATTAAAGCTCATCCTAACCGCATTACCGTGACAACTTCGGTAGAAAACGATCTCGTTAAGATTGCCATTGCTGATAATGGTAAAGGCATGAGTGAAGAAGTAAAACAAAAGATTTTTGACCATTTATTTACTACTAAAAGTGTTGGTAAAGGCACAGGCTTAGGGTTGGCTATAGCTAAACAAATCGTTGCAGAAAAACATGGAGGATTAATAGATGTCATTTCTGAATTAGGTGAAGGCAGTATATTTGCTATCCACCTACCGTTGTAATATATTCGTAAGCTAATCAGGATTTAAGCGCTTCGGGGAATGGCAGTGCCAATGCCCCTACAATCTGGCGCATTCTTTTTTCCAATTGGTATAACTTTTATTTTCAAGCCAGCCATTCACAACAAAAGCTCTTTTCCCATGCCCCATGCCCAATGCCCAATGCCCATTTTCAACTTAAGTCAATGTTAAAAATTGTCGTCGGTTGAAACTAAGATGAAGCAGTTGATATGGTTGCCAATTCTTGCAGTTTATTTAAAACTTGTTGAGCATGAGCTTTAACTTTCACATTTGACCAAGTATAAGCAATTTTTCCATCAGGATCGATGAGGAAAGTTGAGCGCACAACTCCCATATATTCTTTACCCATAAACTTCTTTAATTGCCAAATTCCATAAACTTCGGCTAAATCGTGTTCTGGATCGCTTAATAGGGTAATTGTTAAGTTATGTTTAGCGATAAATTTACAATGAGATTGGCTAGAATCTGGACTTACGCCGAAGATTTTTGCGCCCATTGCGCTAAATTGTTGATTTAATTCGGTAAAATCTTTGGCTTCTGTGGTGCAACCTGGGGTGTTATCTTTGGGGTAAAAATAAAGCACCACCCATTGACCGCTAAAATCCGTTAGACTGACGGGAGTTTCGTGTTCGTCAGGAATGGAAAATTCAGGTGCTGGTTGTCCGATTTGGGGAAGATTACTCATAATTGATAAAAGAGCGATCGCTTTAGAATTGTACCTATAATTTGTTGACGGTTGAGTGTGAATTATCTTCTCAACCACTGACAAATGACAAATGACTAATGACTAATGACTAATGACTAAATTCTTTTTCTAACTCTGTGATGCGTTGCATTTGTTGCAGATTCCAGTCATCGTTGGAGTATGGCGTAGAAAACCAAGCATCGAGAATTTCTTTAGCGATCGCATCTGTTGTTGCACGCAAACTTAATACTAAAACATTAGCATGATTCCAAATGCGTGCCCCACGGGCTGTCTCAGCATCATGACACAAGGCGGCGCGAATACCAGTAACTTTATTAGCGGCGATTGATGCACCTGTACCAGTCCAACAAAAAACAATTCCCTCGTCTGCTTGTTGCGTAGCTACAGCTAAAGCCACTTTACTACTGCTGATAGGCCAATCAACTTCTGATTCATTTTCATCCAATGAACCAAAGGTGACAATTTGATGTCCGCGCTGTTTGAGTTCTGCAAGTACTATATCTGTTAAGTGTGTACGTTCATCACTACCAATAGCAATTTTCATTTCCGCACCCCTAATGATGAGTCAATAGTCAACAGTCAATAGTCAACAGTCAATAGTCAACAGTCAATAGTCAACGCTATTTTCAAGCAAACATGAAAATCTATCTTTCCAATGCCCAATGCCCAATGCCCATTTTCCAACTAAGTGAAATTTAAGTACCCCATAGATACTATACAATTTCTTCCCTGTGCTTTTGCTTGGTAAAGTCCCATATCAGCCGCAGCAATTAAGGTATTCTGAGGTAATTGGGGCGTGGGGGTGATAGATGCTAATCCCAGACTGAGGGTAATAAATTTACTGGTTGGGGAATGGGGATGAGGTAATTGTAAGTCAAGAACATGGCGCTGGATATCTTGGGCGATCGCGATCGCTGATTCGACATCAGTATTTGCTAAAATCACTGCAAACTCTTCGCCGCCATAGCGTGCTACTAAGCTAGTAGGATGTTGAACCGCAGCAGAGATAGCTTGCGCAATTTGTCTGAGTGCATCGTCTCCGGCTAGATGCCCTAAACTGTCGTTATAAAGCTTAAAGTAATCGACATCACACAAAATCAAAGAAATTGAGGCGGGTTCTTCGAGCGATCGCTGCCATTGCCCATTCAAGGTATCATCAAAACAGCGTCTATTGGCTACTTGAGTGAGTCCATCAGAAGATGCGAGACGCTGTAATTCTTGATTTGCATCTTGTAATTGCTGGTAAAGTTCCGATTGTTGAATTGCGATCGCTGCTTGTCCGGCAAGCTGGTTAAATAAATTAATTTCTGATTGTTGCCATAATCTTGTGTGACTGCATTGATGGGCAATTAACAGTCCCCATAAACATTCTTTTTGCAAAATTGGGACTACCAAATTGGCTCTGATTTGTAAATGGTGCAACATCTCAAGATGACAGGGTGATAATCCAGCAGTTTCTATATCCGCGATCGCTCTACTATTACCTTGTTGGTAGTATGTTGCACGATCGGACTGAAAACAAGTATCAACAATATGCAATCCTAAAATAGAATTACACCCTGGTGATAAAGATTCAACAGCAACTGAGCCACTCCAATCTTGCTCAAACCTATAAATTATGACTCTATCTACTTGAAACAATTGTCTGACTTCATCAGCAGTGGTTTGCAAAATTTCTGCTAAATTTAACGATTCACGAATTCTTTGCGCTACCGATGCGATAACTTTTTCTGACTGCGTTTGCTGTTTAATTAATTGTCCTAAATTTTTATTACCGGGTAAGATAATAATTGAGCGAGCGTCCTCAAATTGTGGTGTTGTCTTCACAGGTACTAAATTAGGTTTAGCAATCAAATAACCTTGCGCCAGCGTAGCACCGCGTTGTTTTAACCAATTTAATTCTTCAATATTTTCAATTCCTTCAGCAACGGTTTGAATATTTAATTGCTGAGTAATTTCTAACAGCTTTTCGGTAATGGAAGCTTTGTAAATATCTTGATGGACATTGCGAATTAATTGCATATCTAACTTCACAAAGTCTGGACGTAGCTGATGCAGCAAATTCAAGCCAGAATAGCCAGAACCCAAGTCATCGAGGGCAATTAAAAATCCTGCATCTCGGTAGTATTTCAAGACAGTTTTCAAATGCTCTAAATCTTGAGGATTTTCTGATTCAACAACTTCAAATACTACCTGTTCGTGAGAAATTCCTACTCGATCGATTGCCTCTACTGTACTGCGCAGACAAGAAGTTGGATCGTAAACTGCTGTGGGAGAAAAATTGATAAATATCCGACCGTTAACGGCATACTGACTAAATTTATCGATGGTATTTAGGCGGGCAAATTGGTCAATTTGTGGTAATATTCCTGCTTCAGTTGCTAACTCTAAAATTGATGCTGGTAAGACTAAATCGCCTTTTTCATCTAATCCACGCAATAGGGATTCATAACCGTAAATTTTAGATGTATCATTAATTAAAACAATGGGTTGAAAATAACTGATAAATCTTTCCTTGCTTAACATCTCTAGCAACCATTCTGCTTGACCAAATTTGATAAAGCGTTGCAAGGAAGCCATATCGCTAAAATCATGAAGTTGCGGTTGGATAGTACCCTTCATAAACAAAGCTTGAGTTTCTTTTAACTCTCTCGGTGCTAAGAATTTAGTCAAATTAAACGCAATTTCTTGTGCTTGTTCGTATTGACAATTTAAACTTAAACCAGAGCGCGCTGACATTAATTCATAGTCAACAGCAATATGCTTGAGATATGAGGTGACTTTTTTGAGAGTATGGGGAATAGGAAACCACAGAAAGAGCCTGCCTGCTTCCCTATTCTTGCACCATCTAATTTGGCGACAAGTGCAAATTTTGGAATTAGGACATTCTTGGCTCATGGAAGATCACCTCAATGGATAGGTTTTTTCTAGTATTCCCAGTTTTTTATCTCCAGAAAAACACTGCACTTTCCATCGATGAAGATTTGATGTGTGAGATATTCAGCTACTTATTACGTATGTGTATTAATTTTGACCTTAGCTTCATAAATTTTTATAATCAGCTGCAATGGAAATTTAGCGCAAAATAGAAATGTCAATTGTTCTCAATTTCATCTTGACTGAAGCTAACCCAGTGCGCAATTTGCAAGAAACTCATTTAAACCGTGCTCGTGCTAGTCTCCGACAAACCTTGTCTTGGTATGGATATCTTCGCAAATCAGGACAACTCGCATCTAACCCAGAATTGGCGGGTTTGGTGAAGCCGGAATTGGAAGCTTTGAGTACTACACTCAACAAGTTAGACTCAAATATCATTAAAATTGCTGCCTTTGGTTTAGTTAGTCGGGGCAAATCGGCAGTATTAAATGCTTTATTAGAAGATAAAATTCTTCAAACTGGCCCCCTCAATGGGGTGACACAATGGCCGCGTTCTGTACGCTGGCAACCAGGAGGTAAAGTACAAGTAGAATTAATTGATACTCCTGGCTTAGATGAAATTGAGGGGGAATCGCGGGCAAACATGGCGCGGGAAGTAGCGCGGCAAGCAGATTTAATATTATTTGTTGTTTCTGGCGATATTACCAGAACAGAGTATCAAGCGTTACTAGAGTTACGCCAGTCACAAAAACCCCTAATTTTAGTATTTAACAAAATCGATTTGTACCCAGATACAGATAGGGCAGCAATTTACGCTAATTTACAGCAATTAGGAGCCGGACATCCCCAAGCCCAGCCGTTATTACCTGATGAAATTGTTATGGTAGCGGCGGAACCAGCACCAATGGAAGTGCGGGTAGAGTGGCCTGATGGTCGGGTAAGCTATGAATGGGAGACACCACCAACCCAAGTAGAGGAACTCAAACAGACAATTTTAAATATACTGAATCGGGAAGGGCGATCGCTCTTAGCGTTAAATGCACTAATTCAAGCTAGGGAAGCAGAAGCCGCGATCGCGCAAAAAACAGTTGATTTACGCGAACAAGAAGCGGAAAATATTATTTGGCAATTTACTAAGTATAAAGCTTTGGTAGTTGGGTTAAATCCCATTGCTGTTTTAGATATTTTAGGTGGCACCATTGCCGATTTATTATTAATTCGCGCCTTAGCTAGGTTATATGGCTTACCCATCACCAGCTATGAAGCCGGAAAAATCCTCAAAACGATTTTATTGAGTTCTGGCGGCTTATTACTCAGCGAATTAGGCAGTAGTTTATTATTTGGCTTAAGTAAAAGTACAGCCGCCCTAACTAGCGGCGATAATCCTGTTAATATTACCGCTTCTTTCGGCAGTGCGATCGCTCAAGGTGGAATTGCCGGTTATGGAGCCTATGCTGTAGGTAAAGCCGCCCAAGTTTATCTGCAACAAGGCTGCACTTGGGGACAATTAGGCGCTAACACCGTCATTCAAGAAATTCTCTCCCAAGTCGAACCGAATACTATTGTCTATCGCCTGCGCCAGGAGTTAGGCGGGTAGAGGGGCAGGGGGCAGGGGGCAGGGGGAAGGGGGACAATTGTACAGACGCGATTCATCGCGTCTCTGACAAATGACAAATGACAAATGACAAATGACAACTAACAACGATACCAGCACCTCGGCACAAACTCAATCGCGCAAGGCGGAACATATTCGCATTTGCTTAGAAGAAGATGTTCAATGTCACGAAATCACCAATGGATTAGAACGCTATCGCTTTACTCACTGCTGTTTACCAGAAATCGATCGCAATGATATAGATATTAGTACCCAGTTCTTAGGTAAATCTCTGGGCGCACCGTTGTTAATTTCTTCTATGACGGGAGGCACTGAACAAGCTGGTATCATCAATCGCCGGTTAGCAGAAGTCGCTCAAGTTTATAAATTAGCGATGGGTGTCGGTTCCCAACGTGTAGCGGTGGAAAAACCTCAGGTGGCTGATACTTTTGCGATGCGTAAGTATGCGCCCGATGTGCCGTTATTTGCTAATTTGGGCGCTGTGCAACTTAACTATAAGTATGGTGTAGATGAATGTTTGCGGGTAGTCGAAATTCTGGAAGCTGATGCTTTGATTTTGCACCTCAATCCTCTGCAAGAATGCATTCAATCTCGCGGAGATACTAATTTTCGCGGCTTACTTGACAAGATAGCAGATGTATGCTTTAATGTGCCAGTACCAGTGATTGCCAAGGAAGTAGGTAATGGAATTTCTGCCGCAATGGCAGAGAAATTGCTGGCGGCTGGGGTAGCGGCGATTGATGTAGCTGGCGCTGGGGGTACTTCTTGGGCGAAGGTGGAAAGCGAACGAGCAGATAATATATTACAACGCCGCTTGGGTAGGACTTTTGCAGATTGGGGTTTGCCTACAGCAGATTGTATTACAAATATTCGCGCGATCGCTCCTGATGTCCCCTTAATTGCGTCTGGCGGGTTGCGTCATGGATTAGATGCGGCAAAAGCAATTGCTTTAGGTGCAAATATCGCCGGATTAGCCATGCCATTTTTGCAAGCCGCCGTTGTTTCAGAAGCTGCATTGGTGGATTTAGTTGAGTTGTTAATAGCCGAAATCACGACAGTTTTATTCTGTACGGGGAATGCTAATTTAAATCAATTGCAGCATTCTGACAGTCTAGTGCAATCAAAGGCGATGTGAAATTCTGTGCTAACTCTTCTAAAGCGATACGGCACACATTTATATCTTCATCAACAGTTGCACGGTGTTGCAAGAAGCCGATGGTGTCGGGATGATGTGGAAAATTGCCAACTAATTCTTGCAAGCTGACACTGCGTACATGCCAATTTTCATCACCAATAGCGCGTTCTTTCAAGAAGCCAATGATATCAGCATCGTCTTGAAAGTTACGCGCTAATTCTCTAATTGCGGTGCAGCGTAACTGGGAATTATCATTAACAGTAGCGCGTTCTTTTAACCAATATGTGATTTTTAAGTCATCTTTCCAAGTAGCTGCAATTGCTGCGACTGCTTGTGTTTTAATTTCTGCTACTAGTTTGGCGGCTTCACCAGGAAATAAATATTCATAGTAATACAGTAGATTGTATTGTGTAATATTCTGTAACTGCTCAAGTAAATGATTTGCTGTTGACGCAATTACTGCCCGGTTTTTTACTTCTGCTAAACATTTAGCAGCTAAAAATAAATTGATAAATTTCTTACCTGCGCCATTTTGATTCATTAAAAAATCAATAATTATCCCTACAAACTTAGCGTCAATCATCCCCGCAATCAGGCGCAATACTTCATGCCAAGTTTCATCCTGCCAATATTTACCAAATACTTCTAATTTGAGTTGTTCTAAAGAAAGCGTTTGCGTTTCTTTAAACCTCCAGACAAATTCCCAAGCACAAAAATATTCTAAAAATGTGCGATGGACAAAAGCATAGTAATCTGCACCTAAATAACACAACATAAAGTTACGGGTTCGCAGTTGATGAATTAATACTTTGGCTTTATCTCTAGCATTACTAACTTCAATACTTTTCAAATATGTAGTAAAAATCTGCTCTAAGTTTCTAGCAGTCATTAAATTCCCGGCAAACTCTTGATTACTGGTTTGCATATAATAAGCAACTTGGCGTAACATTGCTTGTTTATCTTGATAATCAATTGTTGCTGGCATATATCGTTCATTCATTAAGGCGCGTTCTACATCCCATTTATACAGCAATAATTCTGAAGCCTTTTTATATAATTTCGCTCTATCTCTTGGTAATTCTTGGTTACGGTTAAGAATTGCCATCATTGTTAATAGCAAGGGGTTAGCTGCTAATTCGGCAATTGCTTTGGAAGTTTTGATTGATTTTTGAAATCGTTGTTTTCTTCTTTGTTTATCTGCCGCAAATGTAAAAGTTAAATTATGCCAGCGATTGATAAAATCTTGAATTTGTTCGTTATTTAAATCTTGCAGCATAAAGTGGCGAAATTGCGCATCTCGCAAACGTTGGGGTTTATAACCAATGATGCGAGAAGTTACAATTACTTGAACATTAGGATAATCGTTAGTAAAGCAATGGATAGCTGTAATTATATCGTCGCGTTGTCCAGTATCGAATACTTCATCTAAACCATCAAACATCACTAAAGCATTACCAGCTTTTAGCTGTGCTTGTAATTGATGCTGATTGAGGTGAGAAATTGCACCGGGACTTTGATGAAAAAATTCCAAAAAGTTTTTGCAATGTCCATCGTTATAATTGCGGATATAAGCGCGTAATTCAATTAGTAACGGAATGGCTGGAACATCGAATCCAGGTTTACCGATTTTATCGAGAGTCTTTTCTACCCAATCTAAAGCTAGGTATTGTAATAATGTAGATTTACCCGAACCTGGATCGCCTAAAATAACTATATATTGATAAGTTTCCGGTTGATTGATAATTTCCAACACCGAACGCATTGGTTGTTCCAAATAAGCCCGTTTATATAGTTCTATTTCTTCAGGAATAATTGCTGCTGATTCTAGTTGATGATTTGCTTGTAATCGCCGCAAATGTTCTTTAGGTAGTTCGTAAACTTGAGGTAATACTTGATGAATTTCGCGGACATTCGGCGGAGTAAATATCTGCCACAATCGCAGTTCGTTATAAGCATAACCACTGGTATCTAAACTATCTAATTTTAAATTGACATAGCACTCGCGAATTGCTTCTTGATATTTGCGTAAGTCAAAATCAGGAATAATACCAACTGTTGCTTGGGTATATTTCTCAATGGCTTTGAGATTACGTGTGTTAAGTAACTCTCGTAAATCTTCTGTTTCCGAAAGAATCTGCTGACATTTTCTTAAATAACGATCTGCTACTAATTGCCAATTAAATTTAGCTGGTAAAGTAGGTAAATACAAGTATTCCCAGATACTCTCTAGGCTTTGGTAATCTATTTCATCACAATCGATATCAAAACCTTTCGCTAAGATTTCTTGCACAGATTTGTGGTGAATAAACTGCTTTAGCGGTTCAGCAAATATATTGATATCTTCATCCGCTAGCTTGCGTAAATTTAATTCATCTTCAATTAATTGCAGAAATTCTCTAAGCGCTTTAGCAACAGCTTTCTGCATTTTATCTTGCTGTAACATTGTTGCTACCTTCTGCAATCTATTTTTCAAAAAATCCTTAGCATATTCTTTAGTGATGTCTTTAAAAAAGTCTTCGTTGACGATAGACTTAACTAGCAAACCCACAGCATTTTTTGCTACCAAACCAACTATCCATTCCAGCATAAAACTTTTACCTGTAATCGCTCTTGACTACGAGTATACACACCAGATTTAGTAATTTTCTTCCATATTTAGGTGATTAAATAAATAATATTCCTTGAGAGATATATCTCTTGCAAATACTCTTGACTCTATTCTTAAGATGTAGCGTTAGCAATATAAGTTCCCATCATTAAGGATGTAAGTATTTAAATGATTAGGGTAATATAATCAACAAAAATTACTAGTTAAATAAACTATGTAATTATAAGTATTTTTTTCTAAAATATTACTTACAATACTCTAATTATCCGCGTTTTTTGGCATGAAGAATTATAGGTAAATACTTGTGTATAACCTCAATTGATATTTAAGTGTCAGGACTTACGCAAATGTAAGGTCAAAATGAACCGCAGAGGACGCAGAGTACACAGAGAGAAGTCTGAGTGCCGGCTTGCGGCGATAATAACTTCGCTGGAAATAATAGTTTGAGAGATTTTATGCATAAGTCCTAAGTGTATTAAATTTTTTTAATGAATTTATGTTTTTTAGCAAAAATTCCAAATATTCTGCTTTGTAAAAACATGAAAATTGCTATATGTCTAAATCTATTACAAACTGCAACTATTCCTGAAAAATAAATAGCTTTTGGCGACTAATTAAGTATTTATTTGCCGAAAATAGTAGGATTTTAAACGTAAAAAATACATAAGTTTTATTAACAAAAGTGGTGACATTTTTACCTAATTTTGTCCCAAGTTCCATAATAGAACTGAGAGTCATCGAAAAAGGAATGGTTGACTATGTATCTAACCGATCCACCTCATTCCCCTAAATAATAGGACTTACGCGCTGAAGCCTGAAACCCCGATCCCCCCTAACCCCCCTTAAAAAGGGGGGAACATCTAAAGCCCCCTTTTTAAGGGGGTTGGGGGATCTGAGTGCGTAAGTTCTGAATAAGTCTTGCAGCTTAACCTGGTTTTTCCTACCTTCTCATCCCTTGGGTTTCCCAGCCACCAGAGATTGTTTGCCATCCAAGTTACTTTGTAGTATATTTGTAGTATATAAACCTTACTGCTGAGGCGGTAATAATTTGTTGCATCAATAATCAAGGAAGTTATTATGGTTCCCCGAGAACGTATCCGAAATATTGGTATTTCTGCTCACATCGACTCTGGTAAAACTACACTGTCAGAGCGCATTCTCTTCTATACAGGCAGAATCCATGCAATTGAAGAAGTACGGGGAGGTGGCAAGGGTGCAACGATGGATTTTATGCCTGAAGAAAAATTACATGGTATTACCATTACTTCAGCCGCGACAACTTGTCAGTGGCACGATACGCAAATTAATTTAATTGATACACCAGGACATGTTGATTTTACGATAGAAGTAGAGCGCGCTCTGCGGGTATTGGATGGGGCGGTAATGGTGCTGTGTGCGGTGGCGGGGGTGCAATCCCAATCGATTACTGTGGATCGCCAGATGAAGCGCTATCGCGTACCCCGGATTGCATTTATCAACAAAATGGATCGCATCGGTGCAAATCCATTTCGGGTGGTGCAAGCTATGCGCGATCGCTTGCAATTGAATGCCATACTACTTCAGTATCCTATTGGTAGTGAAGATCAATTTCAAGGGGTAATTGACCTGATTGAAATGGAAGCTTCCTATTTTGCAGGCGAAAACGGCGAAAATTGGATTAAACAGCCAATTACTGACGCCATACTGGAAGAAGCACAGCAAGCCAGAGAAAAACTGCTGGATGCTTTGTCATTCTTCTCGGAACCGATGACGGAGATGTTGTTGGAAGGTAAGGAAGTTCCCAAAGAACTAATTTGGCAAACTATTCGCCAAGCCACCTTAACTTTGCAACTGACACCAGTATTGCTAGGTTCGGCATTCAAAAATAAAGGCGTGCAAAATTTACTAGATGCGATCGCCTATTATCTCCCATCGCCGGTAGACAGGGAAATCGTCAAAACTGTAGAGTCTGTTAGCCTTTATCCCAATCCTGACGATCCTTTAGTGGCGTTAGCCTTTAAACTCACTGTAGAATCCTTTGGACAGTTAACCTACACCCGAATTTATTCGGGGACATTAAAACAGGGTGACACTGTTTACAACGCCCGTACTCAACAACGGGTGCAAATTGGGCGCTTGGTGAGAATGCACGCCAATAAGCGCGAAGAGGTGAAGGTTGCTGAAGCTGGAGATATTATCGCCATGCTGGGTATCGATTGTGCTTCTGGGGATACATTTTACTCTGGAGAAACACTGGTATTTTTAGAAAAAATGTATGTGCCAGAGCCAGTAATTACACTGGCAGTGACGCCGAAAAAACAAGAAGATAGCGATCGCCTTTCTAAAGCACTCAATCGTTTCCAAAAAGAAGATCCTACCTTTAAGTTGAGCATAGATCCCGAATCAGGGGCGACTCTAATTTCGGGGATGGGCGAACTGCATTTAGAAATCTACTTGGAGCGCATTCAACGGGAATATAACACGGAGGTATATGTTGGTAAACCCGCAGTTGCCTATCGGGAAACAATTGGTCAAAAAGCATACTTTGATTATCGGCTGAGAAAACAAAGCGGTGGTTCTGGACAATACGCCCATGTCAGTGGTTGGATTGAACCCACAGAAGAACCCTTTGTATTTGAAAACCGAGTAGTTGGCGGTGCAATTCCCAAAGAATATATTCCTGGTTGCGAGAAAGGTTTCCGCGAAGCTATGCAATCGGGGCCTTTAGAAGGTTATCCTGTCACTGGGGTAAAAGTCGTTCTCGAAAGCGGTTCCTATCACTCAGTAGATTCGTCAGAATTGGCTTTTCGTTCAGCTTCCCATCAAGCCTTAGAAGAAGCGATTAGCAAAGCCAAAGCCTATATTCTCGAACCAATTATGCTTGTAGAAGTGGAAACACCCAACGAGTATTTAGGTAGAGTTCAGGGCGATATTTCCTCCCGTCGCGGTTTGCTGTTGGGTTCCCAAACTATGCAAACATACTCAGTGATTCGGGCGGAAGTACCCCTCGCGCGCATGTTTGGTTATTCTACAGACTTGCGATCGCAAACTGCGGGTATGGCAACTTTCACAATGGAATTTGCCTGTTATAGACAAGCTAGTAACCAATAGTTGATATAACAAGAAGGTAGACAATATTGTTTACCTTTTTGTTAATTTCCGGAGTTTTTACTACTGCGGTAAAAATTCTAACTTACCTTGCTTGCTTATGAATATTCCCCAAAGTCAATCAATAGCAGATGGGTTAACAGATACATCCATCAACAAAATCTACGATGTTATCATAGTTGGTGCTGGGCCTATTGGTTTAGCTACTGCTGTTGGTTTACGCAAACGTGGTATTGACAATATTCTCGTCATAGATCAAACTCGTGCTTTTCGTCAAGTTGGTCAAGTTGTGGATCTTTTGCCTAACGGATTAAAAGCTCTAAAATATTTAGACGATCGCGCATATCAAGCAGTCAAAACAGCGAGTCTGACTTTCACTAATTACCAGCCTGCTGAAGCAGAGAAAACCACCGCAGTCATTGAACCAAAACTTCCTAAACCTTCACTAGAATGGGTTTCAAAAAACTTTCAGGGGCAGAAAGTTCGCGCAATTCCTCTGAGTTTTGATGTTTGGTTTAGTGAGTATGGCGAAGGTCGAGTTTCCATTTCTTGGTATAATTTACAAACTGCCTTAAGGCAACTACTTCCAGAAGACCAAGTTAAACCCAATCACCGTTGTATTAATGTAGTAGATGAGCCAGAATTAGGCTGCATTCGCATCGATTGCGTTAGTAGTGCGAATGTTGAGGCTAATCCCTATGCATATTGGTCAGATACACAGTCTGAAAATTCAGACAGTACGCCTCAACCATCAATAACAAAATCATTCCGAGCTAAGTTAATTGTTGCCGCAGACGGGATTAACTCTACAGTGCGTCAGATACTTTATGCGGATAGCTCTAACCTACCTTTTGCCACACCCCAATATTCTGGATTTGCGGCAATATCTTGTCGAGAAATACCCGATATTCCCCAAGAAATGCGATCGCATATTGAAGAAAAATTTTTGGCAGGCTCACCAATTCTTACAGTAGCAAACTACGATCTGAGCAATCGCGCTTTTAGCGAAACACCCAGAATGTTGTTAATGAATAGACAAAGTATGGGCTATTTACTGCATGTAGCTGTACCTTTGGAGTCAGTATCAGGGAAGTGTGGTAGTGATTTGCGTAACTTAGGGCTGCAAGAGTTAGAAAAAGCTGGATTTCCTAAAGTACTACAAGAATTAGTGCAATTATCTCCACCAGAAAATATTTTTCAACGTCCTTATTACATTCATCATGCTGCTATGGATGAAAATATCTTACCAAGTTGGAGTGCAGGACGAGTTGTATTAGTTGGTGATGCTGCACATGGTATGCCTCCTTTTATGGCTCAAGGAGCTAATCAAGGATTAGAAGATGCAATGGTAATGACAACATTAATTACTAATATTGCTCAAGAAGATAATTGGCATAACCAGCAAGCTATAGCCTCAGCTTTTGATAAATATGAACGTCTTCGTCGCCCGTTTATGGAATATATTCAACAGGCAACATTAACCCAATTTCCCCACTCTTCAAACCAAGCATGGCAAGAGTATGGCAACAAAGTCTACAGACGCAACTTTGAGGAAATAACTTCGGAATTATTAGTTTAATTTACACACAAGTAGTTGTGCAAAATAAATAACCAAAAAATTACAAGACTTTGGTGTGTTGGGTTTCGTTCCTCAACCCAACCTACATGTGAAATTTACTAATTCTCATTTTTTTCTCTTCTCTTGGCGTACTTGGCGACTTGGCGGTTCATTAAAAAAATATTTTCACAACTCATACTAATTTTATATGAGGCTGCACATTAACGCCCTCACCCTAGAAGGGTGGGGCTATAATTATAAAGCCTGCCTACGCAGGCTAGATTATATGCATCTTTATATTGAATTGGTATCAGATGGGATTGCTATATTTAGCAGGAATTACGCAAAAATTGCCAAAAAGCTCAATTTATTGAACCGCCAAGACGCCAAGAACGCCAAGAATTCGTAGAGTGTGCGTAAGTCCTATTTAGGTATAACCATTTCATTATTGCTTTGGAAATGCCTACTATCCAAAGTATGAAATCAAATAGTAACCTTAGCTAGTGATAAGAAAAAAATCTGCTAGCTATGATAGTTTAAGCGTATTTTCACAGCCTCTGTTGCCAAGGCTAAGTCATCAAGTAAAAATAAGTAGTGCGAGCATCTTGCTCGCGCGGGCAAGATGCCCGCACTACAAATATTAAATTGTTCAACTTATTTTTACTCGATTCCTAAGTCATAAATTAATTGCCGTGAATTTCAACGTAACAACAATAAGTGGAGCATAATCTATGCAGGCAGATGAACTCCTAAAAAACTATGCCGCAGGTACAAGAGACTTTACGGGTATTAATCTCAGCGAAGCAAATTTGCGAGAAGTAAATCTCAGTGGCGCAATATTAGATAGAGCAATTTTAGATGGTGCTAATTTGAGTCAGGCAAATTTAAGCCACGCTAGCTTAGTTGAGGCAGATTTAAACGGAGCCAATTTGAGTGATGCTAACCTGACTGAAAGTAATTTAACTGGTGCGATATTAGATGGCGCAATATTAGACGGTGCTGTTTTAGATGGCGCGAATTTAACTCAGGCTGATTTAACTGTTGCTAAATTAATTGAAGCAAATCTCAGTGAAGCAGAGTTAACCGAAGCTACTTTAGTTGCTGCAAATTTAGATAAGGCTGATTTGAGCGGTGCAGACTTAACTGTAGCAGATTTGACTCAGGCGAATTTGGCGCAAGCAGACTTAAATCAAGCAAATTTAAGTGGTGCAAATCTAGAAAAAGCTAATTTGGAAGGCACAATTCTAGATGAGAATAGTTAAATGAGTTTTTTGTCCTTTGTTATAGCAATGCAACAAAGATTTGCGGTATATTAATTATTTTTGCTTCAGCAAATTGTTATCAAAACCACCGAATTTAGTCCAGAATAGGAATTGACAAAAAATGCCAAGCGATAAATTATGAGGTGCTTGGCATAGATGCTATTTCAGATAAAAATAATGAGCGAGAATGTTTTATACTCCCAGCAATGCTACAGGAAAATTCGCTCACTATTACTGACGTAAAAGCTGCTTACAATCGGCTTTTGGGAATTTCCCAACAAACACCAGTGCTAACTTCCAGAACAGTGAATGAACTGACTCATAGCGAGGTGTTTTTTAAGTGCGAAAACTTTCAACGTACAGGGGCTTTTAAGTTTAGAGGTGCATACAATGCATTAACACAGCTATCTCCAGCCCAAAAACAACAAGGGGTGATTACTTTTTCATCGGGGAATCATGCACAGGCGATCGCACTAGCAGGAAAATTACTCAATATCCCCACAACTATTGTCATGCCCGATGATGCACCCGCAGTCAAGCAAACAGCTACTCGCAGTTATGGGGCGGAGGTGATTCTCTACAATCGACACAATACTAATCGGGAAGAACTAACCCAAAGTTTAGCCCGCGATCGCAACTTGAAACTCATTCCTCCTTACGATCATCCCCATATCGTCGCCGGACAAGGTACAGCTGCTTTAGAATTAATCCAGGAAGTAGGCGAACTCGACTTTTTATTAGTACCTTGCGGTGGTGGTGGTTTACTATCCGGATGTGCGATCGCAACTAAAGCACTATCGCCAAAATGTCGGGTAATTGGCGTTGAACCAGAATTAGCCGATGATGCTACTCGTTCCTTTTACAGCAAAACTCTGCAAACTGTCCATAACCCAAATACCATCGCTGATGGTGCGCGTACTCCTAGCTTGGGGAAAATTACCTTTCCTATCATCTTGAATTACGTTGATGATATGGTCACAGTCTCAGAATCAGCAATTATCCGCACCATGTTTTTTCTTTGGGAACGCCTCAAAATAGTTGTTGAACCCACAGGAGTATTAGCCGCAGCAGCTTTACTAGAAGGTATTGTCACAGTACCAGTAGCCAGGATTGGAATTATTCTCAGTGGCGGAAATGTCGATTTAACAGAGATTCACAACCTCAAACAATAGCCTATCACTGCGGGGAGGGGGTAGGGGGCAGGGAAGCAAATTACGTATTGAATAGGCATTTTTTAGTATCAGTAATTACCATTACTTAAATATTAAATCTTGTTGAATAATTTGTGGGGTAAGACCCCGCAATTGAAAAAATAGATTTAAAGTTTTGCAATTAATTTTATGAGGATTTTTTAGATTACTTGTGACGACGTAATGCTCAAGTTAGAATATGATTGTTTATCAACAAAATAAACTATATTTTTGGCGATAGTCAGCCCTAATTGAACGTGTGAATTATCCAGTAAATCTACATGTATATGCCCCAGCACTGATATCTTTAGAAGAACGTGACTGGAAAGTTATGACTGAATTATTTGACAGGGAAGATAGTGATGAAATTGAAACTGATATCCGTAATAGTTTACTGTTGATGATTCCTGAACCATGTTGGGAAGACGATCCTTTTGACTTCCTGAGTGAATATCTTTAAAAATTTAGTTTTTGGCAACTTTTAAACAACATTTAAACTACTGAGGAAAATACGTAAGTAAATTGGTGTAATTCAAGATAACTGGCGTTCGCGTAGCGTCTCCGACAGGAGAAGTCTGTCATTCTTACAAAGTTCTGATCGCCGGAAGCCGGCGCTCAGACTTTGCGCTTTGTCATTTATCATTTGTCAACAATGCACTGAGAGCTACAAGAAGTGTAGTCATTTATTCCCCTTCCCTTATCCCCCTTCTCCCCTGCATAAATTTATTTTCCCTAAAAATTAATCTCTATTAATACCTTGATTTCCAACCTAAATTTACGGATACTGAGTAATTGCAGGCATTGCCCCAAAATCAACATGAAATCTCTGCACCGTCCAGATCTCTATGGTTGGTCTCATTTTAATCCCGCTAGAAATATTGATTTCAACGGGATTGCTTGGATTCGTCCCCAAGGGAATATTCTCATCGATCCAGTAGCCTTATCAAACCATGATTGGAATCATATTACATCCCTGGGTGGTGTAGCTTGGATTGTAGTGACAAATTCCGATCATATTAGGTCAACACCAGAAATTGCTAATCAAACTTATGCCAAAATAGCAGCACCAGCAGGGGAGAAAGATAATTTTCCCATAGCTTGCGATCGCTGGTTGGTTGATGGTGAAGAGGTAGTTCCAGGATTGAAGGTGATTGAACTCCAAGGTTCTAAAACCCCTGGTGAATTAGCGCTATTACTAGAAGAAACAACTTTAATTACTGGAGATTTAGTCAGGGCGCACAAAGCCGGGATGTTAACCATTTTACCACAAGAAAAGCTGGAAAATCGCCAAGAAGCAGTGGCATCTGTGCAGAGATTAGCAGCGCTGACTGAGGTAGAAGCTGTATTAGTCGGGGATGGGTGGTCAATTTTTCGCGATGGACGCGATCGCTTAAAGGAACTTGTGGCAACTTTATAATTGCTGCGGCGATCGGCTTGAGTCAAGATGCGATCGCCAAATAAATTAATTATTAGCGATCCAAACGCGCTTTGAGATCGGCTGCAAAGTCTTCATATCTTCTCAAGGGAGTTACCTCTACCTGAACGCGCTGACCATTTTTTTGCATAATGGGTAAATCCAACAGTATTTGATCCAACAAATCGGGAGTAGGAACATTAACAATCGCAATTACCCTTCTGGTACCAACACACTTCCACAAATCTACAACTACCCCTGCTTCTTTTGCTTTGAGCGCCGCATCAGCTTCTTCCGCCCAAATTGCAAATAGTTCTTTCTGAGATATATCATCAGCATATTCTACTTGAAAATCTAAGTGGTACAGCATAATAATTCACTTCTTTAACCAACCACTAGATATAGTATCAGGATGATTGCTTAGAGACGCGATGAACCCTTGTCTGTACAATTGTCATTGGTAAGATTTTTTAGATTAATCGTCATCATCGTCATCTACAGAATTTAGTGATTCCTCAGTAGTTCCAGATTTATGATGACTTTTATGGCTAAAAAATAGGCGTTTGAGCTTTTTTACGCCACTTAAGGTTATTAAAGTCAGTATTCCTCCTAATAATCCCATTTGCCACAAACCACAGCCAATAGCTGCACCTAATCCCGCCGCAGTCCAAATACAAGCAGCAGTGGTTAAGCCACGTACTTTTGGCGTAGTCGATTTTCTTGGCGATTCTTGAAGAATCAACCCCGCACCGAGAAACCCTACACCAGTAGCTACACCTTGAATTGTGCGACTCAACGCATTGGTAGACGCAAAGGTACTATCGCCTTCAGCCTGCAAAGGTATCATGACAAATAAGGCCGCTCCCATACTTACCAGCATGAACGTTCTCATCCCTGCTGGTCTACCTCCTTGCTGACGATTCCAGCCGATCGTGCAGCCTACTATCAAGGCTAGAGTCAGTCTGAAGCCTATATCTAGCCAATCATCAGCATGAATTAACATCGGCCCCATTATTATATTGCTCCTAGCGAGATAACTGAATTTTGCGCCTATTCTCCATAGACTGAAGCGCGATCGCTATTTTTTTACAGTTTAAGTTAAGTAAATTAGTATACATAAAAATCCTATCAGGCTCGTCCTCTTAGGGATAGAAACTTTCTCTGAGCATGAGAAAACCCCCTTGCTAGACTCAGAAGAATATGCGATACTTTTTATCCAGGGCTTAAATACAGTATGTCTATCGTCTTACCGTAGTTTACAGGTATAAGACTTATGCAGCTATTATCGTCCATTACCAGCCAAAATTATAGATATTGTTTAGTAGAATTTATGACTAATAAATATTGCTGTATCGACAGTAACAGTAATTATAAATAGATTGTGAAATATTACATAAAAGTTTGTCAACTGTTAATACTCAACAGGCAAAACTGATACTTTTCCCAACCGTAATAGTATTGGGATAAAACTAATCGTTCAAAGTACTAGTAATCAAGTTTATACCTCCGTTCCTGTGTAGCAGATGGATATTTATATTCATCTGCTACCTTTCTCAAAAATGGACTCAGCTATTTCTGAAAATTGGATTTAATTAAGTCAGGAAAAATGCTTCTTACCTCTTTTTGTAGGTGATAAATATTTTTTCAAATCTACTACTTTTCTGCACAATCTGACAAATAAATAATACTTGAAAGACAGACTTATATTAGCTCAATGACATAATTTCTATGTTTATTCTTCAAAGGAGAATGATATGACACAACAATCAGATTTTCTAGCGGAATTATGCGATTTTTTATATCCGCGTAGTTCTTACTACGGACAATTTCAGCCAGAGTATGTAGTTTTTAATGCCAATCTCCAAGAATTCTCGCTGCGAGTAAGTTATATTTGCGATTTGCAAACAGGTGGTAAAATTTCTCCAGAAGAAGCTTACAAACAAATTCATGTACTCTGGAAACAATTAAAACGAGCTAAAAAAGAATTACATATTTAAGTAGGCGCGATCGCTTTGAGGAAGATTTATGGCGATTTTAAAACTAGAAAATGGCACTGAATACCAGGATTTACCAGAAATTACCAGAGAATTGGCAGCTTTGGATATTCAACTCAATCATTGGGATATAGGAAGCGATCGCCAATTACATCAATTATTAGCCCAAGATAGCCTCAACGAAGCCGAGAAAGAACAAGTACTGCAAGCATTAGATGGCTATTTTCAGCAATTGCAACAAACAGCCGGCTATCAATCGCGAGATTTGATTGTACTCCATCCCAGAATTGCCAACTTAGATGAGTTACTAGTTAAATTTGCATCAATTCACACCCATGCTGATGATGAAGTGCGCTACATCATCGATGGCGAAGCAGTTTTTGGCTTTGTCCGTCCTGATGGTAGCCAAGTAGAATTAACAGTGCAACCACAAGAATATATTAACGTCCCCGCCAATACCGAACATTGGTTTCATCTGACGCCAGCCAAGCGAGTCAAAGCCGTGCGTTATTTTATCAGCACGGAAGGCTGGGTTCCTCAGTATACAGCCAAAGAAATTCGTATTCCTCAAGCTGTAGGCTGAAATAGGAACAACAATCGAGACTGGGAGGATAAAAATTGAGGCGAATTGTCTTTTGCGACTTTGACGGAACGATTACAACCGAAGAAACCTTTGTCGCGGTGCTAAAAAAATTTGCACCAGAACTATCAGCAAAATTACTGCCCCAAATGTATGCCAGAGAACTGACACTGCGACAGGGAGTCAGACAAATTCTCGAATCAATTCCCGCTTCACGCTACAGCGAAATTTTGGAATTTACCCAAACTCAACCAATTCGCCCCGGATTTGTCCAACTACTCGATTTTCTGGAATTTCAGGGAGTACCATTAGTTGTGATTTCTGGTGGTTTGCGGGGAATGGTAGAAACTGTTCTTGATAGATTAGTGGAACGAGTTCATGGGATCTATGCGGTAGATGTAGATACTAATGGTTCCCACTTAAAAGTTATTTCCCCCTATGAGGGAGGTACAGAACTAGTCGCCAAAGTCGAAATCATGTCTAAATACCCAGCTTATCAAAAGATTGCGATCGGTGATTCCTTAACCGATTTAAATATGGGATTGCAAGCTTCTGTGATCTTCGCACGCGATCGCCTAGCTGAGTATTTAGATGAGCAAAAAAAACCCTACATTCCCTGGGATAATTTCTCACAAATCCGCGAACATCTAGTGAAAATGTGGAAATGACAACCCCCAACCGCACAGATCCGCGCTTGGAACTCATCAACACCGCCCGCAGCTTTTATCAACAAGGATGGATGGTAGGAACAGCCGGAAATCTTTCCATCCGCCTAGCCGATGGTAGCTTTTGGATTACAGCTAGCGGTCGTTCTAAAGGCGAATTATTACTGAGTGAGTTTGTTCGCATTGATGCCAGTGGCAGAGTTCAAG
This sequence comes from Calothrix sp. FACHB-168, assembly GCF_963889195.1. Taxonomy (NCBI): domain Bacteria; kingdom Bacillati; phylum Cyanobacteriota; class Cyanophyceae; order Nostocales; family Calotrichaceae; genus Calothrix; species Calothrix sp. FACHB-168. The sequence goes on along the minus strand of NZ_CAWPNJ010000053.1, from coordinate 18,583 downwards.
CATCATCAATTAATGTCAAACCTTCCGCCGAAACTGCGATTCATCAAATACTTTATACCCTCTTCCCAGAAGCACAAGCTTGTTACCATATACACTCAGTTGAGTCTAATTTAGTTACCAACTTTACCCCAGAAGATGACCTTCCTTTACCACCTTTAGAAATGCTCAAAGGCTTAGGAGTTTACCAAGAAAATCCTAGTTGTGTAATTCCCATCTTCAGCAATCATTTGCAAGTTTCCCGCATCGCAGCAGAAATTCAACAGCGCTTTACCAATATCCCGCCACAAATTCCCGCCCTCCTCATCCGCAATCATGGTGTCACAGTTTGGGCATCTTCCCCCTCAGCAGCCTGTAATTATATCGAAATAGTAGAATACCTATTCCGCTACATGGTTGCTGCTCGCAGTCTGGGAATTTAGCAGGAAAGGAAAAGGAAAGGCTGTGATTTAGGGAGCATCCCAAATGTGCAAAAACGCCCTCACCCTATAAGGGTGGGGCTAGAAATACGAAGCCTGCCTTGGCAGGCTTTGTTGGTATAGCAATACCCTAGAAGGGTATTGCGTCAAAATTGGGATGCTCCCGTGATTTATACCGCCTTTCCCTCTTCAAATCGCTACTTTTTCTCAATCCTATTCCACTCAACCTGAGTAGATTCAACGCTAGAAGTGGGAATAATCACATCTTTTCGTTTGGGTACTTGAACTCTCGTCCCAGGTCGTAGCACATTACCATTGACGACGCTGTTTCTTCCAAGGGTTGTGCCTTTGGTGGTGTAACCTGTTGCCAAAGCCGGTAAGATACTATTCCCTTTTTTAGCAACTTCGTTCACAATCATTAACTCTGCAGGAGAAGCTTCTCGTGGTGTTCCCACAAAAGGTTGGGACAGGTCACTATCTACCACACCAATCAGACGATTTTGGTAAGTGAACGCATATCCAATTTGCTGTAAAGAAGAAAGAGCCATTCCTTTTTCCTGAGCAATCCTTTTCGCTTCTTCCTCTAAGTTGAAAGTCTTGTCTCGTTCTTCAGCTTGCAGAAGATTACGAATCTCTTCAAAGGCTTGTTTTGGTTCCCGGTCGGCTGCAATCTTTTGGGCTTGTTCCAAGGCTTGAGGAGATATAGGCTTTTGGACAAAAAGGATCTTGTCAGAGACACCTTTTACTTCAACAGCATCAACTACCAACTGTTCGACAACCTGCGCTTTCTCTCCTCTCCAACGTTCAGATTGGAGGCGATATCTTTCTGGATTAGCATTGGGAGGAGTTAACCCAGCCTTTCTAACCTCGGCAGCAGATGGATTAGAGCCAATGAGGGTAACAAGGTATTGAGTCACTTTGACCACGTTAGAAGAGGCGCTAATCCGTTTTATTTCACAAGGATTTCCCAGGAAGTCTAAATTCCAGACCCCTCTTAAACCCCATTCCGAGTCTTGGTTAGAGCCAACAGTATAGTCTCCAACTACACTGACATTAGATGCACAAGATACAGCCAGCGCCATTCCTCCAGAAATTCTTGCTGCTTGTCCTTGGGAAGTCTTGGCAAGAGAGTACAAGCGTTGAGCAGCTTCTGCTTGAGCAAATACAGAGACTTTTTCGCCAACTGGACGCTGAACTCCTCCGATAATTCCTACATTTCCAAAAGCAGTCTGAGAAACTTCATCTCCGCCGGTGTTACCAAAACCAACGACGTTACTATAAACCCCGATATAGCTGTTGTGGCGAACAGACTTTCCAGGCGCATTAAATACAACTCCAGTAGTTACACCTCCTACTCCAATTGCTTTAGATGGTGCTACAGGATTGTATGTAGCTTGTCCAAAGAGGAAGGTATTTTTAGATAAGCGATAGCTTACAGTACCTTCAACTCCCGCACTTGCGAAGGTACCACCTCCCGCAAAAACGGAACCAGAAACATTTGTATGACCTACTTTTACCCTTCTGATTCCAGTAAGTTGTATGGAAATAGGTACTAGGTTACCAACGTTTTTACCTTTAGTTTCTACTGGCGTTTCTGGATTGGGTTGAGGGTTTGGTTGGGGATTACCTTGAGGATTATTGGGATTGGGTTGTGTATTCGGATTGGGGTTCGGATTAGATTCAGGATTGGGATTAGGTTTCGGATTGGACTCAGGATTGGGGTTAGGTTTGGGATTAGACTCAGGATTGGGGTTAGGTTTTGGATTGGATTCCGGATTGGGGTTAGGTTTCGGATTGGATTCCGGATTGGGGTTAGGTTTCGGATTGGATTCCGGATTGGGGTTAGGTTTCGGATTGGATTCCGGATTGGGGTTAGGTTTCGGATTGGGGTTAGGTTTTGGATGAGATTCCGGATTGGGATTGGGTTGGGGATTATGTTGTGGATTAGGTTGTGGTTTTGGCTGGGGATGTGCGAATGCAGATTGCGTCACCAAAATTAACAACAGATTAGATAATGCAACAGAAGCTTTATGAATCATCAGATTCTCTCCTCACTTGTGTAGATTTAAAACTCTCTGTTTTCATGGTTTGAGTTAGCAGATATCAGAAACAACCACCCAAACTAGCTCATGATGACAAATGCCAAAAAGGCTATGAAAATCACTTGATTGGGAGCAAATGATGGGTAAATTGTCTCTTGCAAGCCGTAATATATGCATTGACTACCTATTCCCAAAATACAAAATTTGAAAATTCTATTTTTTAGACAAAAAATAGAGAAAACAGAATGAAATATGCCAAAATTATGATTGGCAACTTAATCAAAGATGCAAAAGCAACCTTTACAAGATCTGCAAAGGTTTTACTAGAGATTTCTCAACCAGCCTATGTACTTAGTTAATAAAAAACATGAAGGATTTCAACTCTGAATTTTTGTTAGATACTATCTCAAAGTTGATAGAATTATTCAAACTAAATTTGTCTGTCAAACTACAAATTAATTTTGTAGTTAGCTCTAGCACTACGATAATTTTTTGAGAAAATTAAACACCTTATTTCATCAAAAAGGTGTTTTCAGATATTTACTGGCGTCAAAAAATCAAAATAAGGGCTGATTGCAGATGATTACTATCCTTGGCAATTTCAAGTGTTTTATATAGTAACAATCAACGCTGCTATTTTGAATCTCACAATTCGACTAATTGTCAAAATTACCTCACAATATGTAGACTTATTTACCCTGATTTCTTTTTTGGAGACTCGAAAACATCAGATAACTTTTGTACCTGATGACATAGTTCAATAGCCTGTTTCACAAGCTGCTATAAAAGCCTGTATTTCAGACTGCTTGACAATTTTTATTAATTTCCAAAAAATAGTCTGTAAACCTTACAAAATAAGGGTTTGAGCGAATAATATTGATGTCAACTATTTACTGAGAAAAATAACGCTCAAATACTTACCCTATATACATCTGAGAGTTTTAATCTTGCTTTTATCCGTTCACAGCAATCGGAACTAACTAAAAACTGTGAATCTCTTGAACTTTGGCTGATGCACTCAAAAACAAAATTCATATTTGTTAGTGGAAATGCTTATAGATATTCTTTTACCATATACTTATCTGGTTTTTATATAAGTTACACACATATTCATCTGGCATATATAGGGTTGACATAATATTCGATATATGCGTTTAGCTCTAGTATGAAAAGATTGCTTAGTCAGGAAACGTTAATTTATGACTGAAAGTTGTAGCAACTGCAAGCATTTTCACCTTGTCAACTCAAGTCGGGGTATTAACTCAATAATTATGTGATTAATTTTACATAATTCTTCCGAGGGTTTTAAACACTCTTGTTAATATTGAGTTTTGTTTAATAAAAAATTGATTATTCAATCAAAGGATTTTTTGTTTAAAAAGCTATTAAAAGGTGTTACTTAAAAATAAGCGATCGCATTTAACATGCTATTTATTTTTGAAGCTGCACAAAACTATTTTTCTCTAATGCAAAGTTAAGTAGATTTTTTTTTCAGTTCCATATCTCCCCAAATAATTCAGGACTTACGTAAAATCATGAAAAAACGAACCACGAAGTACGCAAAGAACACGAAGTAAAGAGAGTTTGGGAGAGTTATTGCGTAAGTCCTATAATTATGTGTATCTTCATATTAAATTGGTATTATACTAATTTTAAAAAAGAATGCGACAGATGCGTAGGTTGGGTAGAAGGTCGTGAAACCAAACATATACAAGGCTTTGGGGTGTTGGGTTTCGTTCCTCAACCCAACCTACATTTGTAGCGATCATTCTTCAAATTGGTATTAGGTGAAATAAAATCTTTCTATTAACTGTAGCAACAATTAAAAAATGACAAACCAAACTATTCGCGTTGTAGCCCGTGTTGTGGCTTTACCCGATAAAATAGAAGCACTCAAAGCAGTTCTGTTGGAATTAATTGAACCAACCCGACAGGAAACAGGTGCTATCACCTATGAACTTTTACAAAATCAGCACGATCCCACAGATTTTACTTTTGTTGAAGAATGGTCTTCTAACGAAGCATTAAATAATCATTTAGATTCGCCCCATCTCCAAGAAGCAGTAGCTAAATTAGAAGGTTTAGTAGCTACTGCACCAGATATTCGCCGTTATTATCTTGTGGCTTAAGTTAAGTCGGCGCGATTAAATATAACTTGTCATTGGTCATTTGTCATTGGTCAGAGACGCGATGAATCGCGTCTGTACAATTGTCTTCCTTGTCCCCCTTGTCCTCCTTGTCTTCCTTCCCTATTCCCTCACCCTCCTTCGCTAAATTCTCCGGTAATTAATAGCCAAATTCGAGAAGGGAAGTAGCCTTGTACGGGATTTTTCTGAATTGATTTTGCTAGAATTGCGCCCAATAATCCGCGACGTACTTCTGAATCTGTGACGCCGGAAATGCTTTGTGCCCTGGAAAAATTAATCATGGCTGTATCGTAATCATCCCGATTAGCAGCAGCTTGAATTGCAATTCGCATCAATCGGGCATATTCTGCACCATAGCTGGGGTTAATCCACAAACCATTGGGAATGCAATCTCCGGAGAAGACATTACCTGCTTTACCTGTGATTTGGCTGACGCATTTAGTTTTATCTTGAGCAGCGACATCTGGTAGATTTATTACTGTGAAAGTGGTAATAGTCGCTGCTCCTACTATTACTAAACCCTGATTAAGATAGTCATTTGTCATTTGTCATTTGTCATTGGTAAGCATTTCTAGTTTATTTACCATTTATTTATTGATTTTTGTTTATTTACACCGACTTACAACAATTCATATCATATTTGTGATGTGTTCATATATTTTTAGAGGGCACGGCAATGCCATGCCCCTACTGATTTGTAATAAGTGGGAATAGGATATAAAGAAAAACCAATGCCCAATTCCCCATGCCCAATGCCCGAAGCGGCGGGGCGAGTAAACCCAAATATCCATGAGAAAATAGAGTTTCCCGCCGCTTTTAATTAACTGCGTTTTTGCGCTGTCGGCTGAGAACCGGCAGTTACAATGACTACATTCTCTGGTTTAATTAACTCCTGAATGACTTTTTGCACATCTGCCATAGTTACAGACTCAATTTGGCGGGGAAATTCTTGGATTTCTTGAGGTGAAAGTCCGTAGACATCATTGTCCAAAATAATGCTAGCGACAGCGCTGGGATTAGCTAAATCTACAGGGTAGCTGTTGCTAATTGAGCGTTTGGCGGTGTTCAATTCTGCTTCAGTTATCCCTTGTTCCCGCAGTTGTTTAAGTAAAGCTAGGGTACTAGCGATCGCTTTTTCTGCATCTTGGGGATTTGTCTGCATTTGAATCAAGAAGGGGCCGGGGTTTACTCCCGCAGCAAAGCCGCTGTAAATACCATAAGTTAAACCTTGGCGATCGCGTACTTCGGTACCTAAGCGACTAGATAAGGTATCGCCACCCAAAATCTGATTCAGGACTAAAGCTGCATAGTAACGCGGATCTTTGCGGGAGATGCCGTTATAACCAAGGTAGGTGACTGCTTCGGCTTTACCAGGAATTACTTTATTCAAGCGTGTCAAGGTTGTGGGTAACTCTACAGGTGGTAAATTGAGTTGTGGTGGTTTACCTTGAGCTTGCCATTTACCGAAACTTTGATTAAGCAAGTCTTTCACTTTGGCTGGATCAAAATCGCCCACTAAAGCGATCGTTGTTGTATCTGGGCGGTAATGTTGTCGGTAAAAGCGCACCACATCATCGCGAGTAATATTGTTTAAGCTTTCGACGGTAGGAAAGCTGTGGAACGGATGATTTTCTGGGTAAACTACTTGTTGGAAGGCTCTTCTTCCTAAAGATTGGGGATCGTCAAGTTGGACTTTCAAGCTAGTTAACACCCGTTGACGAGTCAATTCTAACTGGTCGGCAGGGAAGTTAGCATTTTGTGTCACATCTGCTAAAGTTTGAATTAATATGGGCAGATTTGCTGATAATCCTTGACCGCCAATATTGACGCCTTCGCGGCTAGCAGCAAATTCTAGACTTGCCCCTCTATCTTCTAAAGTTTCCGCCAAAGTCAAAGCATCTTGAGTTTTCGTCCCATTCATCAAGTTATTAGCTGTAAGATTCGCTAACCCAGCTTTTTGATTACCATCAAACACAGTCCCCGCGTCAATTTGTCCGCTTAAATTAATTGTCGGTACACTATGGTCAGGTAACAGCAGAACTCGTAAACCATTAGCTAAAGTAAACTGCTCTGGTAGCGCTTGTTGGCTATTGCTAGTACTAGAAGTAGCAGGAGGTAAATATTTAGCCAATTCTGCTGGATCTACAGGTTTACCAGGGCTAAAGTTTTCACTAGTGCGGCTAGAAGCGCCACTAGCATCAACTTGTTCCCCATCTGCTTGGGTTGGTTCAAAGAAGCCGATGGTTTGTTTAGCTGGATTGAGATAAGTTTTTGCAACTCGCTGTACATCTTGAGGGGTAACTTTAGCGATCGCTGCTAAATATTTTTCCACAAAATGATAATCTCCCGCGATCGTTTGGTTATACCCTAATTGGTTGGCTTGACTGGTGATATCCTGGTTACCCAAAATAAATGAAGCTTGGAGTTGGGTTTTAGCGCGGTTTAATTCTTCGGTCGTTACTGGCTGTTGTTGCAGTTTCACCAAAGATTGTTGCATTACTTGAGCAATTTTGCCTAATTCTTGACCTGGAGCTGCTGTAGCATTCAGTTCATACCAACCCGGCTCTATTAATTCTGCGGCGCTACCACTCACAGAGCTAGCCAGTCCAGATTCTACCAAATCCTGATAAAGGCGAGAACTACGTCCACCAGTTAAAATCATATCCATGACATCAATTGCCGGAACATCAGGATGTTTTAAATCTGGTAGCGGATAAACAGCTTGCAGTAATGCTGCACTTCCTGCTTCTTTCAAGACAATTGGCGTTTTTTGTGCAGTCGCAGCACTCACGGTTTTCTTAGGTTCCTGTATTCCTAAGTCTTTGTTGGCTCTCGGCGTTACTTTACCAAAAGTTTCTTTAACAGCTTTGATTGTCGGTTCTGTGGTAAAATCCCCTGTAATTACCAAAGTAGCATTTTCTGGGCTATAGTACTTTTGGTAATAATTACGTACCTGCTCTACCGTAAATTTCTCCACATCAGCTTTTGTCCCGCCTACAGGTAAACCATAAGCACGGTTAGGAAAAGCCGCTTGCATCACTGCTCGGTTTAAACGATAGCTCGGTGAGTTTTCATACCCTTGTAACTCAGATATAACTACCCGTTTTTCACTAGTGAGTTGCTCAGTGCCAATCAAGGAATTTTTCATGCGATCGGCTTCTAAGGTCAGCAGTGCTTCTAGTTTATCTCGGCGCACCGTGCCAAAGTATACCGTTTCATCGTAGCTAGTAAAAGCATTAAATTGACTGCCTAAAGCACTAAATAACCGCCCAAATTGCACCGGACGCTCTTTTGTACCCTTAAACATCAAATGTTCTAATTGGTGAGAAATGCCACTTTCTCCCTTACCTTCATTACGAGAGCCTACTTTATACCATACCTGCACGCTAACTACAGGCGCTGTATGTATTTCTTTAGTTAGTACAGTTAAGCCGTTATCTAACACCGTCTTTTTCACCCCTTGGGAGAGTGAAAGAGTAGATACAGGTGCTACATCTGGGGGTGTTGCAGCATTGGTCAGATGACCAGAAACCGGTACAGTACTAAGCAGTAGACTGAGTAATAACCCTATTAGCATGTATGAGCGTAGCTTCATAAACATCAAAAATGGAAATTCTCAATTTAACTGAGAATAAAAATAAATGGTAGCAATTTGAAGCTTGGGAGAGGGAAGAGGTAAACCGATAATTAGCATTGTTCTTTTTTGACTGCTTACTTCAGTAAATACACTGCCAATGCAGATATTGTTCCTTAACAACACATCATCGCGGGCACTGTGAGAAAATAATTTTGTTGTCCTATCAGCAATGCGATCGCATTAGAATTATGATTTCTACCATCAAGCGCCGCTACACGTTGGATGAATATCGCGCCATCGAAGAAAAAGCAGAAGGACGCAGCGAATACCGAGATGGAGAAATTGTACTTATGCCTGGAGGAACGCTCCAACACAGCCGGATCGGTGGGAATATTTTTGCCTTTCTCAAGTTCCTACTACGCGATACTCAATTTGAGCCAATTAACAGCGATTTACGTCTGTGGATTCCTGAATATCGACGCGGAGTATATCCTGATGTTATGGCTTTTGATGGTGAACCTCAACTGAATGCGGATCGGTTAGATGAGGTTTTAAATCCTATCCTGATTGTTGAAGTACTTTCTCCTTCTACCGCAGATTATGACCGCCAAAATAAATTTCGTATATATCGCTCAATTCCTAGTTTTAGCGAATATTTATTAGTCGAACAAGATGAACCATTTGTTGAACGCTATAGCAAGCAATCTCAAGGTTGGTTGCTCAGTGAATTTACTGGTTTAGAAGTATCAATTCCCTTGGATTCAGTGGAAATTGAATTACCAATGGTGGAAATTTATCGCGGTGTAGTGTTTGAGTAAAAGAGCTTTGGTTGAAAGAGCGAGCGCTCAGATTGTTTTGTAAAAGTCAGCATAAATGTATATTTGGTATTTTATTCAAAACTTGAAAATATATATAAATTTTAATATGCATCTCAATTTAAAATAATTATGTCAACTTCTTTCTAGATTAAGTTTAATTGCCAATTCTAGTAATTTATCTAAATTTTGATGTACTTTATCTAAGCCAACTTCATCAATATAACTATCAGTCGGTATTGGTAAAGCATTAGCTTGGCGGCTGGTTTGTGTCCAATAAGTAAGAGATTTAACAGTCTTCAAATCCGCCTCGAAGTTTAGATACATTCTACCTATACCTGTTTGTTTATTGAAGCGTAGGAGCCTTTTGAGAATTGGTAGCCATAAGTAAAACTGTAGATAATTGATTTGAGTCGGCTGAGTTTTTGATATTAACTTTAACTGACATATAGGCTTTGTTTTACCTCGTCCATAAAATATACTTTTTCCATCCTTTACTTCTCGGATACGTTGATCGTAGCCTAGCATTTGCTCTCTCAGCCTTAACACCTCAATTTTGGTCACAGGAGAAAGTGTATCCAAAAAGTTAACTAACATTCTGGGTGGTTTATCAATGAGGATAACTTTAGGTGTAACTACTTCTTGATTTTCTTGAATTTCTCTAAAGGGAATAGGTTCTTGTATGGTAATCTCCTTACGACCTTCAAGATATAAATGTAAATAAAAATTATTTGTCTGATTTAAAATAGCGAAGCGAATAAACTCAATTTTTAATATGCTATAGCGACGGTCAATAAAATTATGTTTATGGAAATCGGGAGCAATGGCGATAAGTCTAATTGGTTGGCTATAGTCTATCAAGTCTGGAAAAGGTTCTTCTAATTTGAGACTGTGATAGTAGCGAGTCAATTGATGAATAACGTAGCGATCCTCACAATTTTTGAGTTCTAATACAACCAGTTGATTATTATTATCTTTAGCAAGAATATCGCAATATTCACCATGAATATTAAATTGACGTTTCAGAGGAATCAAATTTAAAGCCTGTTCTAAATTCTGCCAAATAAAATCTTCTAAGAGATATTCATCATTAAACATCCAACCTTGTTGGTTTTTTCTCAGCACAATCTTCAATCCTCATCACTTTTATCTTCAATCAGTTCCATTCCCATTGCGATTGGATCAAAATTTTTACTAAATTTTGTTTGATGATTGTAGTAAGAATATCGCAAATCTACAGTAGTAGGGGCAGGTAATTGTATCTCTCGTAAGTCAGCATCTGAAAAATCTGATCCTTGGGCGTAAAAACTCTTAAAAGTTACTTTATAAAAATTGCATCCACGAAAATTAGCATTAGAAAATTTACCAGATAGATATGATGAGGTTAAATTAGCTTTGGTAAAGTTTGATGCTGTCAAATCAGTATCATATTCAGACATCATGATATTTTGTAGTTTTGCCTGGATAAAATCAGAACCTCTACAAGAACAACGTGCTAAATTTGCTCTTGTTAAATCTGAATTACTAAAATTACATTGGTCAAGCCTACAGCTAGATAAATCGGCTCCTTGTAAATAACAGCTACTAAAATCCGCACCAGTTAAATTTACTTTTAATGTTGGTGTTCTATTAAAAACAATAGCTGTCAGGTTAGATTCTCGAAGAATAATTTCACTTAAATCGAGATATTTAACTTCTTGGTCAAGAATATTTACTGTTACTCCACGTAAGTCTGAACCAGAAAAGTTACGATGTCCTTTTGCATAAAGTTTGAGTAATGCTTCAAGTGTTCTTACTTTTTGTGGAGGTTGTTGCGAAAATGTGAGATTACTAGTAGATTCTTCAGCCATAAAATTTAATAATTTAACTTGGTCTCCAATATGGAGTTTACCCAAGCAATTACAAACAATTGCAATTCTTTATCTACTTTGCATAAGTTCGCTATTTTCAAAAAAAGAGCGTTGCTGTATGAAGGAATGAAAATTAAAAGTTTGATTTCTCAAACTCCTACTCTCTGCGCCTTTGCGCCCTGCGTGAGACAAAAATCATTACATCCATCAGCAACGCCAAAAGTTTTATTACTGATGAGCTTCCATATACGCTCGCAGTAAAGTGTTAATTTGAGTCTGATAACCACGCCCTTGAGATTTAAACCACTCTAAAACATCACTATCAATGCGTAATGTAACTTGAGTTTTAGTTTTGGCATTGGGTAAGCCTCGTTTAACTGTTGCTTTAGCAAAAAGTTCTGGGGTAATCTCAGGACAATCAGATAAATCTATATCTTCATCACTCATAGCATCTAAGCGTTGCCAATCAGTCTGCGATTTGTTCAAAGTAGGTTCGTTGTTCATATTTGGTGGCTTTTCTAGCAGAAATTATCCGGGTGCGATTCTCTCGTTCTGTATTGACAATGGCAATAACTCGCCCTTGTAATAAGCCAAAAGAGACGAATCGCTGCTCTCCGTAGCTAAAGCGATCGTCTTCAATGGTAACGATATCTCCATCAAAAACTGATGGAACATCGATAAAGTCAATTCCATGCTTACGAATGTTAGCAAGACGTTTGTCTTCATCCCATTCAAATTCCATAGCTTAATTGTAACTACATTTTGTAGTTACAAGATACAACTACAGCATGGTGCAAATAAAGTCAGTCTCTCAAACAAGCAAAGGAGACATAACAAAATCAGCATTATTTTTGTTTACACTACAGCCGCTTCCAAAATTGCACCTTGCATTCTCCCCAATGCATCAATTAAGCTTTGCAATTGTAAATCGGCTTTCATCACAGCTAAACCCCGCACTGTCACCTTCCCAGGAGAGTAGACAAACCGGGTTTTGAGATGATCTGGTAAGTTGGCTGCGAGTAAATTCCAAGCTGGTTCTTCCATTGGCGTTTCTAAAATTACATGCTGTTTGTTTTCTGGTTTAATGCGGCTAAATCCTAATTTCTTAGCTAGCTGCTTCAGTTCCATAACGCGCAATAATTGACTTGCTGGGACTGGAATTGCACCATAGCGATCGCTCCATTCTCCCGCAATTTGTGTTAATTCTTCTTTCGATTTCGCTGCGGCGACTGCGCGATATGCACTCATCTTCTGATCGACATCGGTAATGTAATCGGCGGGAATAAATGCTGTGAGGTTGAGGTCAATTTGTGTATCGTCAACTTGGGGAATTTCCTGTCCGCGAATTTCCCGAATCGATTCTTCCAGCATTTGCATATACAAATCAAAGCCGATCGCATCCATTTGACCGGATTGTTCTGCACCTAGCAAGTTACCTACACCCCGAATTTCCATGTCGCGCATGGCTAGTTGATAGCCAGATCCCAATTGGGTAAATTCCTGAATCGCTCGTAATCTCTGCCTTGCAGCTTCCGATAATGTGCGTTGCTGGGGGTAAAATAACCAAGCATGAGCTTGAATTCCTGCCCGTCCTACCCGACCGCGTAGCTGGTATAATTGCGATAACCCAAAGCGGTGAGCATCTTCAATTAAGATGGTGTTAACTCTGGGAATATCTAAGCCAGATTCAATAATTGTTGTACAAACTAAAATATCTGCATCACCATTGTTAAAGGTGAGCATGGTTGATTCTAGCTGTCCTTCATCCATTTGACCGTGCGCTACAGCAAATCTGGCTGAGGGTATGATCTCTCGCAATTTTGTGGTTGTCTCTTCAATTCCTTCTACTCTCGGAACTACGTAAAATACCTGTCCGCCTCTGTCTAATTCTTGACGAATAGCTGTGCGGATGGTCTCGTAATTCATCTGGGCGAGGTGCGTTTTAATCGGTCGTCGGGATGGGGGTGGTGTGGTAATTAAGCTCATTTCCCGAATCCCGGATAAAGACATGTATAAGGTACGGGGAATGGGTGTAGCGGAAAGTGTCAGCACATCTACCTGGGTTTTCAGGCTTTTAATTTTCTCTTTTTGGTTAACGCCAAAGCGCTGTTCTTCGTCAACCACCAACAATCCCAAATCGCGGAAGGTGACACCTTTACCTAAAAGTTGGTGCGTACCCACGACTACATCTAATTCCCCCGTTGATAACCGCTTTTGAATTTCTCGCCGTTCTTCAGCAGTGCGGAAGCGGTTGAGTAAACCGACATTAACCGGGTAAGGTGCAAAGCGTTCCTTGAGGGTGTGGTAATGTTGCTGAGTCAAGATAGTTGTCGGCGCAAGTAAGGCGACTTGTTTACCTGCGGTGACAGCTTTGAAAATGGCGCGAATTGCGACTTCTGTTTTCCCGAAACCGACATCACCACAAACTAAACGATCCATTGGGCGATCGCTTTCCATATCTCTTTTCACATCTTGGGTAGCTTTAAGCTGGTCTGTGGTAGGTTGATAAGGGAAAGAATCTTCCATTTCCTCTTGCCAAGGCATATCTTGAGGATAACTAAAGCCTTGTTGTTGCGATCGCGCTGCATATAATTTCAGCAAGTCTACCGCTAATTTCTTAATCGCTTTGCGGACTTTGTTCTTGGTATTTTCCCAAGCTTTCCCCGTCATTTTATGCAATTCTGGCGCTTTATCGGCGGTAGTCCTAAACCGGGATAAAGAACCAACTTGATCGGCGGCGACTCGCAGCAAACCGTCGGCATATTGCACGACAATATAATCGCGGGTTTCATCGTTAATTGTCAGACTTTCTAACTTGACGAATTTCCCAATCCCGTGACTTCTGTGAACTACATAATCGCCTTGACGCAGCTTATTCGGATCTACTTGCTTTGAAGCAGCTTGACGACGCTTGCGGATATAGCTGGGAGTCGCTAAAGAATGCTGTCCGTAAAATTCCCTATCTGTAACTACTACCAAGCGGAATGTCGGGAGAATAAAACCTTCTAATTCCGCCAAACCAGAATATTTCAGCGCTACAGGGATATGGTTAATTTGTAGCTTTTCAATCGCTAGGTAATCGCGGGGATTGGGGATAAACTGCGCCGGACAATCGTGTTCTTGGAGTAGGGAAACAGAACGGGAAGGTTGCGCCGAAATTAACCAAGTCGAGAAATTGCGATCGCGTTCTTGGCGTAATGTGTCAGCTAATTTCGCAAATTGATGTGGTGTAACGGGAACCGGTCTACTAGCGAGATTAATTCCCGTATTTTCTTCTGCTAGTTCCGACAGATATATTTGTTTAAACTTCGCCGCAACAGCTAAACAATCATCAAAAGACCGATGAATTTTTGGTAATTGTAACGCACCAAGCCCAATTTCCCCAGTTCCTAAAGACCATTGTTCCTCAGCATTTTCTACCCAGCGATCGCTATGAGCGTGACATTGTTCTGGTTCATCAATGGCAACTAAAGTATTTTCGCTCAAATAGTCCAAAAGTGAAGCAGGTTGCTCAAAAGCCAACCCCAAAAAGCGACGACTACCTTCGAGTTTATCGGTGTCAAATTCCGACTCCGCACTCAGTACTGTTACCTCAGGAATATTCTTCAATTCAGCGCTGACAATCGCTGCAAAACTAGTAGGAGTGAGAATAATTTGGTTAACTTTATCTAGCGCAGAACGTTGAGTTGCGGGGTCAAATTCCCGAATTTGCTCAATTTCATCGCCAAACCATTCCAAGCGCACAGGTAACTCTGACGCTACAGGAAAAATATCAACAATATCCCCCCGACGACTCCATTGTCCTTCTGTTTCTACTAAGGGAACTCGTTCATAACCCAAAGTAGTAATTTTTGTACTGAAGGTATTTAAATCAAATTCCATCCCTTTCTTTAACGTCAAGCAAAAAGGAATGAAAGCCTCAGGCGGCGGTAAATGGGGTTGTAACGCCCCTGTAGTCGCCACAATGGCAATTTTTGACTGTTGACCGTTGACTGTTGACTGTTGACCGTTGACCGTTGACTGCGCCGCACTGAGCTTGTCGAAGTGTTGACTGTTAGATTCTTGAATTTTGACCAAATCAGCCAAAACCTGCATTTGACCCCAAGTCATTTCCGTTTCTGGATCAAAGGGTTCATAAGGCGAAGCTTCCGAAGTCGGGTAAAAATAGACATTCTTCCAACCCATCGCTTCTAATTGTGCATAGGCGCGTCCCGCTTCCTCCAAAGTGGCACAAACCACAAATAAATTATTTTCCGAACTTTGCGCCAGTGCAGAAGCGACCAAACCCTTAGGAAGGCGAGGAATACCATTTAACCGTAAATCTTGTTGACGATTAAGTTTAGAAAGTAGTTCAGTAGTTAAAGGCGATCGCGCTAAAGCACGCACAATAGAAGAAAATGCCATAAATTTTAATGTAAATGCAAGTCGTTGTGAGGAAGCTGATGTCACTTATTTTAAATACTGTTAACAGCCCCCTGAACTTTTGGCTCAAAGAATTTGACAAGGGAAGGAAGGGAGACAATTGTACAGACGCGATTCATCGCGTCTCTGCCCCATGCCCAATGCCCAATGCCCAATGCCCCATGCCCATTACCCAGTACTTTATGTACAATTAAAGCGTTTATAGATGCACCTTTAATACTAGATACTAGGAATTAAGCCAAGTTCGCTCTTGATAGCGGCAAATATAAAGATGTCCTCCATGACTTTTGAAATTTTAATCATTTTGGTATTAATTATTGCCAACGGGGTGTTTTCTATGTCCGAGATGGCGATTGTCTCGGCACGGAAGGTAAGATTACAACAAATGGCTAATCAAGGAGACCTGAAAGCCAGAGAAGCGTTAAAGCTGGCTGAATCTCCGAATCAACTTTTTTCTACTATTCAAATTGGTATTACCCTCATTGGAATTCTGACTGGTGCTTTTGGTGGCGCGACAATTGCTGAGAAATTAGCGGTTTATGTCAAGTCCATACCGTTTTTAGCACCTTATAGTCAACCATTCTCCTTTGGGCTAGTGGTTTTAATCATCACCTATTTGTCCCTGATTGTAGGCGAATTAGTCCCCAAGCGATTGGCTTTAAACAACCCGGAAGGAATTGCAGCCTTTGTGGCGATTCCCATGCAAGCTGTAGCGGCGATCGCATCTCCCGCAGTTTTTCTTTTAAGTGCTTCTACGGAAATGGTTTTGCGGGTGTTAGGAATTAGACCATCAACAGAACCGCAAGTTACGGAAGAAGAAATCAAAATTTTAATTGAGCAAGGTACCGAGGCGGGAACCTTTGAGGAAGCTGAACAGGATATGGTAGAGCGAGTTTTTCGCTTAGGCGATCGCCCTGTCAGTTCTTTTATGACACCCCGCCCGGATATTGTCTGGCTCGATTTGGAAGACAGCGCCGAAGAAAACCGCCAAAAAATGGTTGACAGCGCCTATTCCCGCTACCCAGTCTGTCAAGAAGGACTAGATAATGTCTTAGGTGTAATTCCCGTTACAGATTTATTAGCCAGAAGTTTTAAAGGTGAATCTTTAGATTTAACTGTAGGCTTGCGACAACCGGTATTTGTCCCTGAAAGTACCCGTGGTTTAAAAGTTTTAGAGTTATTTAAGCAAACCGTTACTCACATGGCGCTGGTAGTTGATGAATACGGAGTCATTCAAGGACTAGTCACCCTCAACGATATTATGAGTGAAATTGTGGGTGATGTGCCAGCCGACCCAGGACAAGACCAACCCCAAGCCGTACAGAGAGAAGATGGTTCTTGGCTATTAGATGGAATGTTACCTGTCGAAGAATTTTTAGAAATCTTTGACATGGAAGAATGGGAATCTGAAGAACACGGTAGCTATCAAACCTTAGGCGGATTTGTCATCACACACTTAGGACGCATCCCCGCCGCCGCCGATCATTTTGAATGGGAAGGAATGCGCATTGAAGTCATGGATATGGACGGTAATCGAGTCGATAAAGTATTGGTAATTCCCAAGCCCAGTAAATCGGCAGGGTAGAGACGCGATTAATCGTGTCTCTACAATTGGGCATTGGGCATTGAAACAATTTTTGATTTTGGATTTGCGATTGTATTTGAATCTAAAATCCAAAATCTAAAATCTAAAATTCCTAGCCCCTAACTCTGAGACAATCGCTTCACCTCTTCCCCCACTAAAAGCTGATGTGCTTGCGTCAGTATTTGGGGGATTTTATTTGCATGGGGACTAGCAGCTAAACAATTGCTTAAGTCTAATTCGGAAATGCGATCGCTTTTATTACCAGGAAACCAGTGACTAGCATTACCTAAGAGGTTGTAGCGCATTTTGGCGTAGTCTATCATGTCGTAGACGATCGCTAAATTCCACAGCCATAAAATTACTGGAATATTTACTTCCCCTGGTGTTTGTTCCCAACTGGGTAAATTTACGCGCCAGGTTTTCGCCCAGTCTTCACCTAAAGTAGCGATCGCTTCTTGTTCTAACCTAGCCAAAATTGGCGGTAAAATTTCATCTGCTCGCTCTAGCAAGTCCAAAGTTTTGATATGTTCGTCAAAATCTTGGGGATTTGCTGCGCCTATACTCAAGGTATGCACTTGGGGATGACTCAGGCAAAATAAATTGTTAAACACCATTGGGCTTAAAGGCGCACACAAATTGACTAATTTTTCTGGTGCTTCATACAGCATCCCGCCTTTATTCGATGGACTAATAATAAACACACCCATATCATGCTCTGTAGCGGCGGTAATTGCTGGCCAGTTCCATTGATTAATGTAATACCAATGCAGGTTAACATAATCAAATAGATTGGTATTAATGGCTTGCACGATTGTATCTGTAGAACCGTGGGTAGAAAAGCCAATAAATCTCACTTTCCCTTCAGCTTGTAACTGCTGTGCCACTTCTACACAACCACCAGGACGGATGCTGTAATCTAAACTCTCGTCATGATTAATGCCATGTAGCCCTAGTAAATCTACGTAATCTAGTTGGAGATAATTAAGCGATCGCTCAAATGTCTCGCGGAATTCTTGCGGATCTGCAACTGGGCTAACTTTCGTTTGCACAATCAACTTCTCACGGGGGAATTTCGGTAATATTCGCCCTAATTGCATTTCCGAAGTGCCATAACCACGCGCCGTCTCAATGTGATTAATACCTAATTCAATCGCCCGCCGAATAGTTGCTTCTAAATTATCCTGATTATCTTGGGGAATCTCATCAGGGGAAACATCCTGCCATTTGAACTGATATCTCATCCCACCACAGGAAAACACTGGCATTTGTAACTCGGTGCGTCCAAATCTTCTGTATAGCATTAATAGACGTTAAATTAGTTCTGAAGTTAAAATCTCAATTTTTCAATTTAACGCATCAACCAGAACTAACAGTTCACAATGCCATGATTCTTGATTCCCTAGCACAGTATGAGGAATTCAATCGAGTAGCAATTAATACTAATTCAAGAAAGAATGCGATAGATTGTAGGGGCACTGGCACTGCCATGCCCTCTAGAATATTTTGATGTATCGCAAACATTATTGAAATCAGTATTAATTAAATATGAGTCTTATTAAATACAAAAAGAGACCGTAATTTACAGTCTCTTAAAAGTTTTACATCTTACACTAGACTAGATTAATTAAGTGAAGTACCTACAGTGACGCTTCGCGTACACAGTAGGCTTCCCGTCTCATTCGCCGTTGCCTCGTTAAACTCATGTTTAATTTGGTCTTACACAGCGTCT